>JABFRB010000039.1 GCA_013141385.1 Bacteroidales bacterium
AAGGGTAGCTGCAATTGAGCTACCCCTAGATAACCTTTGGCTTAACTTTTGCCGTCGGTCGTTATTTGGCAACACAAAAATAATTATTCTATTTTACTTGCATATGTCTTAGAATGCTGAGCTCACTGCGTTCGGTTTGCTAGCTCGGTTCCATTGATTCAAATAAAACAAATTGATTGATATATAGATTAATACATTGTTTCTTACGTCGAGCTGACGTTAATTTAGAATAGTTTCTGAGTAAAGAACTAATATCGTCTAGATTGTTACCAATCTAAACGATATTGCACCTTTTAACCTAAAACCTAACTCTTGAATCAAACTGAAACTCTCAGTTTTTAACCTGCTGACTTGAAAATCAAAGTCATTATATATTTTCTAATACTTAATTTTGTTCAACTTTTATGTTGTTATTTTAATAATATTTTCTTGATTATTTAACATCGATAAAAATTGATCTGTTGGGATAACTGCTCCTCCCGAACGATATTTATTATACTCAAGTGTAAATTTAATCCCCTTTCCATTAATTGATATGGCTTTAGGGCCAAAATTGCTAACTTTTATTTCGTATTTAAATGTAAGGGGATAACACATATAATCAATTGAGGTAAATAGACCATTCAGGGAATTTGGAATAACTGGATCTATTATTGTGTTTCCAAATTCGGTTCGTAGGCCAAGTAAACGGGAAATAATTATGCCAATATAAATACCTGGCCCACTGGAGTAAACTCTCCATCCACCTCTTAGAGTTAAGCTTCCTGTTTTAATTTCATCGTAATGTTCATCGGCCTCGTAACGGTTTTTGAAAGCAACATCAGAGCTGCTATAATAACAATTTGATTGGCGGATATCCCCACAGGTTACAATATCTCTGTATGCAACAGGATTTGTCTGGCGTAATGCTTTTACAAAATCATCGGCTTTGCCCATAATCGCTAGTGATTCAGCGTATCGAATATGTTCATGTACATACATTAGACCTATTTCACGACCAAAGAATGTACTACTTTCTGCTCTCTGAAAGATTGTTTGGATGCCCCCTTTGTATTTAAGAGGACGATCCATCAATCTAGCACCATCAGGGCCTTTTAAATGTTGCTCAATGATTTCTTGATGTTGAAGTGCTTGCTCTTTTGTAAATATTTCGCTTATAATACCACGATCCATTGGCAGTATGCTGTAGTGTATGCTGGTTTTGGTATCACTTGGGTGGAGCAGCACGCTGATACTTCGATCTTCTTCAACAAGGCCATAACCCGCTACAACACCATCCTTTATTAAGTGTTTGTTAAAATCTGATTTAATCCTTTCACAAATATTTTGTAGGTCTGTTGCCTTTTTAGTATTTCCAACCAGTTCATATACCCTTTGATACTGAGTGAAGGCTTGATAGTTCATTTCAACTGTCCAACTCGAAATCATGCGTTGCGCTAACTCTTTGCTAACAGGTTGAAGAGAATCGTTCCAGTCGCCACCGCCAAAGGGAACAAACGCAGTATCAGGAATAAATGAGTTGATTATCATCCGAATAAGTCTGTCTACATGTTCACTAATTGGTTTTTTCTCGACTTCAGTGTTATTTTTTTCCTGATAGAAGGGCAAAACTTCATCTAGAATTGTAAGATCTCCAGTTACTTTGATATAGTTGCTAAGCGCAATAATCACCCAATAAACTACATCACCATGAGAATCACCTGCTCGAATATTCGAGTAGCTATCGAACATCCACCATTGTGGCCATCCGCCATTTGTATTCTGATTGGAGAATATAATTTGCAGTACTTGTTTGGCAGAATCATACTTTTCCATGCACAGTAGTAGGTCAAATGGCCCCTGAGATACATCGCGTGTTCCCCATGCAGCTCCACCAAATTGTTCTAACCCATGCGGTGTTAGAAAATGGGTGATTGCATTCATTCCAAGCCATGGCAAAATTTCCTGAATAGCCGCTAAATCTGTACTATCACTTTTAAGGGAAAGGTTTAAACATAGATCTTTCCAGTTCGATTGAGCATCAAGGCAATCAGCTGCAAATTGTTTGTTGATATCTTTAATCTTGTCAGATTTGGATGGACTACAAACCTCCCCAATAAAACTCATGCAAAACTCAGCCGTTTCATCAACATCGAGAACGAAAAATGGGTCACCATGATTTTGGCTATTGGTATAGAGAGTTTCGGCTCCACAAGCATTATACCCAAAATTACTGTTCACGATGATTCGGAATTGTGCATGTGGAAATTTGCTAGCAATCAGACTATCTATTTTTGGTTTGAAAACCAAGTCATTAGAAACTTTTGTCCAACCATTACTTTCATCGAAATGATGCGTAACAAGCAATTTAACATTTTTCCCGCTAATGACTTTGAAATCGAGGTTGATTCGTGGAGATGTTTTAGATGTCCATGTACGAACCTGAAAGCAGTAATTGCGATATTTATAAATCCAACGGCAATGGTTAAGGCCGATCTCAAAAGCAGATGGTATGCCAAGTAAGTATTTACTACCCTCAATCTCAACAAAAATTCTTTGACCTGTTTCAGGCGATTGGTTAAACTGACTAGTGCAGACGGATAGGAAGATATTGAAATTGGTGTTGCCCTGCGTCAGATGAGAATTAAAAACACCAAAGGCGAACGATGTTGTAGATACAATGTTTTCATCGGGAATATACCCTGCTTTGGCTTGCATAATGTGTCCATGTGGGCGGTCGGACATTAATTCTTTGACACGCAACATCACATGGTTATTTGTACCATAAAAGAATGATAATAGCTTTCCGTTTTCTATTTCACTATGTCGTCTATCGTTATCAAAAAAGAGTTTGAGATCTTCGTCATCTAAATCATCAACAGGTAGGAGTGGAGAGGTATTGAAAATATTTTTATTGGGAGCTTGTAATTCAATCGAATTTTGATTAGGAATTTCTGCATTGAACTCCTGCATCAGATTTGGTATTTGCTTTAAATCCAATTCTGATGTTGCGTTAGGATGATTTTGTAAATAGGAACCCACAAAAGCACTCTTATGTTTATTGCCAACAAGCAGTTTAAAAGGCTTTTCCTGAATGGCAACTATTGAAGATTCACCAGAATATTCGCCTCCCAGTCTATCCGCAAGTAGACCTTCTGGGATTCCCTTTTCACGGAATGATTTGCCAAGAAACTGCATTCCATCTGTACTTGCAGAGTTTGCCATGATTTTAGAAGCAACCATTAGCCAAGGATTACCAACCGATTCCTTTGTATTCTGCCGACAACAAACTACTGAACCATACTGATAATCTTCAAGAATAAGTCGTTCAAGATACTGGCTAACATAGTATTCGTTGACTAAACCGCCTGATATTTGCTTTAGCCCAACATCTTGTACATAAATTATGTCAAGTTCAACATTGCCTGCTGAGATATTTGTAATTTCAATACTCCATTGCCAGCTTAAACTTTTCTGCGAAAATTGAAGAATACAAGTATAATCAAGGCCATCCCAGTTGCCTTTGGCAATAAAAGCATTTTGTTTAATCTGGAAATGACTATTGCTTTCTGGGCCTAATAGGGCTTTAAATTCAAAGGGATTTGTCCTTTTCCTAAGGTAAAGGTTTGCTCCCGATTTGGAATATGGGGTTGCAGATTTAAGGCTTATTCTGATAGGATCAACCTCAATATGCTGAATTGATCCGTTTTCTAAGAAATCGAATGAAAGACCGAGGGCATTTTTGACATTCAGTTTTTTAGATATCGACATCTTTATTTGGTTCTAACATTAATATTGTTGTTTAGTTGGAAGTCGGAAGACGGAAGTCCGAAGATGGAAGTTTGACAAAATGAATCTATTCATTTCTTAAGTATAAATTTATCAGATAATTATTGTTTCTAAATGTTTCTTAAAATTATACTCTTCTGACTTCCATCTTCCAACTTCCGTCTTCGGACAGACTTTAACGCAAACCTGTTAATTCGAGATAATAGCGTTTATTTTAACACTAATAATCATTTCACTTCTATGTTTATGGCTATAAATGAATGCAATCCGCTTATCATCTGCTACCATTTGAACATCTACTCCAGCAATTGTTGCAGACTTTATTTTTTTCACCTGTTTGCCTTCAAAAACAATTTCCCCAGCCAAATCACGATCGCCATACAGGGTAATTTCTAGTTGATCATTCAACTGCTTAACATTTAGAATATCTGAAGTGCTGTGTAAAATCCTTAACCCATCTGAAATGGGGAGACATATTGGGCTTAAAACGCTATACAGAGCAGGCCACAAAATCTCACCTTTTAGGTAAGGGATTGTTATTGATTCGCTACTTTCAGGATGAGTATAGGTTACATTGCCTGTGTGCTCTTCGTTGTAGTAATTTCCAACAAAAAGCATTGCTGAATGTGCACTTGTGAAACGTTCCCTAACGTTGATATGATAATTGTTGCTACTTCCTTGTCTTAATTTTGCTGCTGATTTATTCAGGATTGCTTCGTAAACTGGTTTTTGCCCTTCGGTATCAAATCCGATCCAAGTACCAAGGTGAATTAATGAACCTTTTCCAAGAGGCTTCGAGAAGCCACAAATATCGCCATTAATGGTGCGAGCAATAATTTCTGCTCCAGAAAGTGATTTTTCATCATATACAACTTGTGGATTAGCACATTTGATATCTTTCAAATTATATATATCAATCAACGGAGAATCAATTGTTACGGTTCTTGATGGGGTAATTGAAAGGGCATCGCGAATTATGGTACATGGTTTTTGCGACATTTCCCGATCAGGTAGATATGGGAAAATAAACGTATTACCACTGGCTTTAGTATAGTCAACAATGGTTTGCTGTTCCCTTGCATTCATCTCATCGGTACAGAATGCCCAAACTTGCTTGTATTTAAGCAGAGAATCAACGGTAGCCTTATTCAAATCCACCATATCATAGTCGATATTAAGAACCTGAAGAACTTTAAGCAATCCATCGAAATAGGCAGGTCTACGGATGGCAGAATATGAGAATGTAAGTTCACATTCACTTCCAACAGGCCTCTCAAGTTCAGTTGAATAGTATGGAGGATAAAAAAGAACGCAGACTTCAGCCTTGCGCTTTGCTTCAACAATAAGGCTTTCGGAGGTATTTATAATTTTGTTCATCCGTTTAACCAGTGGAAAAGCACTGGTCTGCTCACCTTCCGGGGTGAGCGGATTGAACCAGTAGAATGTTTCTCCTGAATAGCCTTTGTGCCTTGGATTACGACCCTGCGAAAACATGTAGTAGTTCCAACCAACCAAACCATTGGCAACACTTGCTTTGTAGAAGAGCTCCATTTCACGAGGATTTGTCTCCACGTGATGTTCGCGTGAGCCACATTGGAATTCGGCAGCAAACAGTGGTTTATTGCCCTGCATGGCAAGGGTAATATCATTTATAATCCGATCGTCATGTAGGTTACGATACGAAACGAATTCAGGGATATGATCAACACCAAATATTATCTCACTCTTATCTTCGAAAAGATCTTCGTACATGGTGATATTCACTGGGAATTCATAACCATTTCCATAAATCCAACCAGGAAGATTGTGATACAAAGGAAGGGTTACGCCTCTTTCCCTTGCCCACTTGGTCAACATTCTTAAATAATCACCATAATAGGTTCTCCAGAAAAGGTGCCATTCGTAATCACGAGCACGGTCGGGTTTCGAGGTATATGCATTCCTCCCATCGGGCGGAAGTTCAACGGATGTGAAATCCTTAAAGTTGGTATCCCACAATCTATTCACTTCTGAAATGCTAGAAAATTTTTGCGATAGGTACGAAATGAATCGATCTTTTACCTCTTCACAGTAGTCAGCCTGATGCGCCAGCCATGAGAAAACGCCTATTTCATTGCAAATTTGCATCATGATAATTGGGCCACCATTGGATATTTGGCGTTTGCTGATGAAAGGCATAATCTGATCATACCACAGGGCGACCTTTTCCAGATATATTTTGTTGAAAAGGCTAACCCCGTCACTTGCAACGATTCCGCCTTTGCTGTTGTGCATTTTAACCTCGTTGTAATACTGATCCATAAACCAATCGGGCAATCCAGCACCACGATATTCTGCCAGAATAAATGGCCCTGGTTTAACGATGCAATTCAGCCCATGAGCCTGACATCGTTGTAACCAACCTTGGAGATCTCTTTCTGGGCATGATGACCCGTCAAAATCAAAAACTTTTTCTTCGTATTCGTGCCACGCCCAAGGAACATAGGTGCTAACGGTGGTCAAACCAGCCTCTTTGGCTGCATCCAAGTGCTTATCCCACAGTTCACGCTTTATTCTGAAATAATGTATCTCTCCCGAATTGAGAAATACCTTTTTGTTACTGAGATAAAAGCTATCGTTTTTGATACTAAAAGTCATTCTATTTTTAATTTCTCGTTAAACTATTGATGGTTCAATTTCACTATTTTCTCCATTAGAACGTTCCGAATTCCTTTGCTTGAGAAGTTCCTTAATTTCATGTGATCGTTTTTCGGTAAGAGAATACTTGAGCACAAAGAAAATAGATACTAAACTCAATAAGAATGGCAGCCCGATCTCTACAATACGCATCATCAGAAGAGTATAGGGAGTCTGCTGTGTTAATGGCATAATTTCTTTTTCGATGATTCCAAGATCTTTGTCTAATGAAGCCAATGAGGAAGTGGTCTGGATATCGGCAATTCGATCTCTAACACCAGTAATCTCTTGCATGATAAGATTATAGTGCTTATCTGTCTCTTCTTTTTTAATTAATTTGGATTCCAGTGATTTGGAATTCAAGTGCGAAATGAGTTCAAATGAATTCATCTTGGCCTTCTCAAATTTCGTTTGAAGTGTGAGTGATACTGCTTCATTTGAAAGTCGAATAACGGCGGAATCAGAAGGCTGAGATCCTAGCGTTTCTAGTTGTGACTGGATGTGTTCAAGCCCAAAGACTGTAGACTTTGTGATAGTTAGCGCATTCTGTAACGCTGATTTCCTGTCGATTTGATATTTGGCAATATTTTGATTTGATTCGTTTTCCTTCTTAATAGATTCTTTTTCAAGGAAATTCACATATATTTTTGATTCATCTAGCGCATCAGCACACTGCTTTTTGGTAGTTTCAAGCAGAGATGCAGTTGTTCCCTTAAAACCATGATCGCCATTCCAGATTTGAACTTTACTCCGAAGTTCTCTGATATTACCCTGCAAACTATCGACTTTTGTAACCTGTGCTTCGTCAAACATGGTGAAAACGATGAGCGCACCTGCAACAAAACTGGCTAGTGCGGTTCCCATCTTTATAAACCACCAGAATATTGCATAATAGCTTCCCTCGGAGCGTTTGCCTGTGTTTAGTTCGTCTTCATCACAGATATCGCCTACCATCGAAGAGCCAAGGGTAAAGAAGAACAGCATACCTGCCGATAGTAAAACTGTAGGTATTACAATTAAGTAAGGATAGTGCGGATTGTAACAAACTATTTTGGAAAGTTGAGCTAGGCTCATAAGAACCATGGCAATAATAAGGGTATTCCGCTTACCCAATTTAGGACTTATCCAATTGAGAGGGAATACAGCAAGAACTCCTGTAATAGCCCATACTGTTCCATTGATTCCAAGCATTGTTGCCCCAGCAACTTTATCGCCACCAAAAACATAAAAGATTGGTATATATGAGCCAAGTAGTTGCACGAAGTTGAAGCCCATTGCAAGTGTGAAAACTGTCAATGTTAGCATTACGAAGTTTCTATTGGAAACTACTAACTTCATATCTTTCCAGAAGTGCGTTTTTTCCTGTTTCGAAACTTTTTGAAATCCCGGCTCGCGTAATTTGAAAAACCACCAGAAAGAGAGTGGAATAAGAATAGCTGCTATCATCAGGGATACGTAACGCATTCCATCGGCCTCATTTCCTCCAGGTCCTTTGAAAACCTCCATTGTGGCAATGGCGAAAAGCCAAGGTGTGCTCATGGCAAACAGATTTCCAACAAAACTTTTTGCGCTGAATAGGCGTGTTCGAGCATGGTAATCGGTAGTCATCTCCATTCCAAGGGCTCCATGAGGAATCTCGAAGATATTTACAGCAGTGAAAAATAGAAGAAGTGTAAAAAGAATATAGACTAATTGAAATGCATGGTAGCTCGACTCAGTTGGGAACCATGCTTGCACCATTTCGCCTTTAGGAATCCACCACATTATCACAAAAGTGATTGAGACCAGAATTCCACCTACAAGCAAATAGGGGCGACGCCGTCCCCAGCGGGTTCTTGTGTTATCTGAAATATGACCAATGATAGGGTCGGAGAGGGCATCCCATATTCGAGGGATAATCAGGATGAATCCTAACCAAAAAGCACTCAAACCAAGGCTTATATTGCCCATCAATCCTACAAGTATTCCAGCTACATTGAAAAGTGCTATTGGAATAATACCTCCGGCACCATAGGCCGCTAGCTGCGTAAAGGGTATATATCCTTCTGCTCTTATGTTTTGATTCGAACTATTTTTCGGCTCTTTCATTATGGTACTCTTGAATTAGAATAATCTTATAAAATACTGATTAATAATAAATAACAACCTCTGCTGGTAGTTCTTTCACTGAAATTTCTTTTTCATTAAAATCCTTAATTTCTTTTCCATTTACGGTCACTCTTTTAGGAAATTTTGACCTATTAAAGTTTTTTATCTTCATACCATTAGCCGGAAGTTCTACATTGCCTGATATTGAAAAACGGTATTTATCGATATCCTTCTTAATTGAATATGAAATCTCTCCGTAATATGTTGGTAGATTCTGAACAGACATTCCTATAGGAGCATCAATCCAATCCTGATAAAGTGCTGAGCCCAAAACAAGCGATTGATCGTACTCGTTTTCATAAACAAACATGGATCGTATTGCATTGATAAAATCACTGCCAACCCAAGTGTGAGGCATATCGCCAATGTAACCCGGATAGCGATAATCTTTCCACACAACCTCAGCCCAGTGATTCCATCCTTGCGGGCGCTGATCGTTCAGGAAAAAATCAATTAATTCATGCGCTCTTTCAGGTTGGTCAAGCATAATGAATGAGCCAATCAATCGGTTTTCATAAGGTGTGTAGTTAATCCAATCTACTTTACCATCTCTCCTGTTTTTGAAAAACTCGAAGTATTTATCAAAGGTGTTGTAAACATGAGGTTTTGGTAGATTTTTCAGCTCGTTACAAGGAGTTAAAGCGATAGTTGTTGATGTTGCATCAAAATCACCAAGTTCAACACAACCGGGGATATAGTTGATTTTCCTTAGTTTCATTGCGAGTTGCAATGAACTATAAAGATTTTCACTAAACGTATCACGGATCTTCTTTAGCCTTTCATAGTTTGATGTTTCTCCAAGAATTCTTTGAATTTCGGTGGCATCTTTCAGCCCTTTCATAGTAAAGAAATCATCCCAGTAGGAGTGCATGGGTTTGGCGGAATAGCCCTCGTGGCTTATTGATTCGGGCATTAGACCGTAAAATGCGTGCA
The DNA here is from genome assembly GCA_013141385.1 of Bacteroidales bacterium. NCBI lineage: Bacteria > Pseudomonadati > Bacteroidota > Bacteroidia > Bacteroidales > Bacteroidales bacterium. Next base: position 9,526 of record JABFRB010000039.1, read on the forward strand.
GACTATCGTTTCCGTTTTTATAGTTATCTGTGGATCTCTGGGCAATCATCGATTCGATGTAATCAACTGCCTTAAGAACACTGCTGTTTTTTGATTTGAGAAAAGCCGTATCATGCGTAAAATTGAAATATTCGCGGATCAGATAGATCATTTCCCCATGGCTATCGTTTTCGGGAACTGGGTCGGGTCCTCGGTGATCAACAACGCAAGGGACTTTCCCATTTTCATATTGATTGGTTGTGTACCAGTCAATAAAATCTTTGACTTCGGTTACAATACCTGATTTTAAAAGTGCCGATGAAGTTAAAGCACCATCGCGAATCCAACTTCTTTCGTACGAACGTGAACCGGGCTGTATTCCTACTATATCCCTGTTAACTAATATATAAGCAAGGTTTGATTTGTACGTATTAACAATTCTATTTGCAGATTCTGGCAAATTAAATCTGATATGCTCAACCTTTGATTTCCAAAATTCGGATGACTTGGTAAATTCATCTGCAACGTTGATATTTTCTAGTTTTTCATCAGATGAATTTTTGCCATAGAAAGGAACAACAACGTAGAATCCAGTAGATTCTCCCGGATTCAGGTGTAATGAGTATTTTATCACACCATTTGCAAGGCTGCTTCGATCAATTGCTGATTTATTTAGAGGCATTTTCCCTTTGCGAATAAAATCAACAATATTTCCTTCATCAAAAGCACATGCACCAAACGAATCATACTTTTTCTGAGGCAGTATAACCTTTTCATCTACTGATATGAAATTACCCTCTTCTTTGATTGATTTTATTTTTCCAACACCTCCTGCTAGATTTAGAAATTGGTAGTACGGATTAACCTGATAAGGTCTTATTAACAAGTAGAACTCAAGATCTTTGGGCTGGTTGGAGAGATTCTTGAACGAGTAACGAATATCCAATTTTGAATTCTTATTTGCCTCTCCAGTTGCTGTAATCCCAGTTACAAACTTAAGATCGTTACAGTTCCAAGTTACTGATGGTATAAAATTGAAATCACGCTTATCTTCTGAATTACCAAGTGATTGAATCGTTTTAACATTGCTCCAGTTGTAAAGTGAATCACCCATTTTTATCATCGGCTCAATTGAAAAAAGGACTTTATCGACTTCAACCATTCCATCCTCATTGATCAGTGCTTCTTTTACATCGTTATTTACGCCAGTAATAGTCCAATATGAGGCTTGTTCTGAAAAGTATCGTGGGTAATTACCGGCAAGAGAGTTTTTGGATGTGTAAATTAGAAAATCGTTTTTTGTAAGCGAACTATTAACATCAAGGAACTTAATTTCATTTACACCAAACCCTTTATCTGAATTGCTTTCATTAAGTTTAATTTTAATGAGATTTGCTTCAGTTTCGGGTAACCTTATAAAACTCTTTTCGCTTTGATTTGATTTAACGGAATACGCATTCTCCCAATTTTTGCCATCTTCTGAGAGCAAAATATCGAAGGTTCTTGGGGTTAATTCCTTTTGCCAATTGATTTGTAATCCGCCAAATTCACGTCGGGTTCTGAAATCGACTAAAAGGTACTCATTCTTATTTTCTTTGCTTTGCCAATATGTTTTACCCGAATTATCGCTTATGAGGTTTGCGGAATAGCCCTTTAATTCTGATGATGCAGATATTTGCGGTTGAGGATAATTGTTGATTTCGGGCTTAAGGGGCTCGAACTTAAGATCGTCAATCCAAATTGTTCCTTTGCCACCAACAAACGAAGAGATGGTTAACTCAATCCTATCGATCCGATTTAAATTCTTATCATTTGTTGGCCCCCAAGCAAAAGAAATATGCCTTTTTTTGATGCGAATCTTTTTCCATTCTTTTGGAAAATCGTAGTTTCGGTTGATAACCCACCAAACATTGCTTCCAGTACTATCAATAAATTTTATCTCAAAATTATTTGCAGGAGATTCGGCTTTAACGTTAAAAGTAAATTCGTAATTATCAGGTAGATCTATCGGAAAAAGTTTTTGTATTCCCCCATAACCTGTCCCTTTGGTAAAATCGTAATCAAAACGAATTGCATTGCCTGTTAATCCTTTTTCAGGTGTTAGCTTAAGATTTACCCCGTCGGATTTGATAAAATTCCAGCCATTTTTGTTTTCAAATTCATCCAATGTTTTGATTTGAGCAATGCTAATAGTTACAGGAAGAAAGTTCAAAGCGAGCAATACGTATAAATTCTTAAAAAGATTTTTCATAGATTTAATTCAAATAAATTGACAAAGCATGAAAATTTAGAAATATATATTCAGACATCTAAATATGATTTTCCAGCCATCCTCCTTTAAATCCAGCCTTTTTTAAACCGTTCACTATATACTTGTTCTTTTTCATTAGATTCCAAATTAACCCAGTTTGATAGTTTTCTATCTGGATTACAATTGGACCCTGATCAAGACCTATATAATCTTTATCGAACCATCCTTGTGGAAATTCATCTGTAATGTATGAGGGGTTAAAAGCATCTTTAAATCCATATTGCTGGTAAAGCTTTTCTCCATAAGTTTTTTTCATAGCCATTAGTGCCTGCAAACTTTCATCAGGAGTAAATGGGATGGAGCCTCCCGCTGCGGTGGGGGCAATACTTCCGTCATCAACTATTGCTTGGATGGATGCTCCTCTAGCTCTATACGTGTAAAATTGAACTTTATTACCTTTGAAGGGCAATTGACTATCTATAGGACCATCGCAAGCAGTAAGTCCCCAAATAGAATCTGAGTAAGCGTTGAAGTTCATAGGATTTTTAATACAATAAGCTCTATTTGCCAATGTTGCCCGACGAGAGTTTTCAAAATAATCTATTCCTTTTTGTTGTATGTAAGGATCGTAAATTTCTCTAAAATCGATAAACATGTGGGAATATTGGTGACCAAATAAAGGCTCAAAATTTAGATGCTGATATCCATAGAAGTCTGCCCATTTATAATTTTTACAATACGAATTCCAAGTCGAATCAGGCGTAGCATGTGTTGGTGAGCCTAATGACAGGATCATAAGCATCATAGCTTCGCTGTAACCTAGATAATGTGCATTAATGAACCCATCTTCGGGGTGCCAACCCATAGACATAAATTCTTGTCCATTCATAGCCCAATTCCAATCTACTCTTAAATATAATGAATCGGCCAGATTACGTATCTGTTTTTCCTCCTCAGTATTTCCGTCAAAATAGGATTGACAGGTTAATATCCCAGCCATCAACCATCCCGTATCTATAGTTGAAAGTTCTACATTTTTGTATCTTAATCCCTGTTTGTAGGTCAAGAAATGATAATAAAAACCCTTATATCCAGTTGCTCCAGTGCTGTCTGATCCTTGAACTGAATTATGAAGCCATTTAATTGTATTTAAAACCCTTTCAACCCCCTGCTGCCTGCTTATATATTTGTTTTCAATGCCAACAATATAAGCAGCTAATCCAAAACCAGTTGCTGCAATACTTGTAAAGATTTTGGTAGGGTAACGATCTGGAGTTTGCCAGGTAATACTATCGTGCAAATCCCAAAAATAATTGAACGTTCTATGTTTAAGGTCGTTTAAAAAGGTATCTTTTTCTTGAACAGTTACTGTAGTATTACAAGCATTGATAACATTATTTGAGTTACCCCAAAAAATTATCCCTAATATTATTAATGTTATTCCTTTCATTTTATTTGAAATTAATTTTAAAATTTAAAATCTCCTTCGATCAAATCCATTGAATTACCACCAACAAGAACTTTAAATTGTCCTGGTTCAGCAAGGAATTTCATACTTGAATTGTAAAACCTTAAATCATTTTCGGTTATTGAAAAAGAGAATTCTTTTTGCTCGCCTGATTTCAGGAATACTTTTTTAAACCCCTTAAGCTCTTTAACAGGGCGAGTTACACTACCCACCAGATCCCTGATATAGAATTGAGCAACCTCCTCACCATCATATTTTCCAGTATTTTTCAGAGTAAAAGTTACTGTTAAAGGTTCAGAATTTTTAATGATTGGTTTACTCAATCTTAAGTTTGAATATTCAAAAGAGGTGTAACTCAAACCGTAACCAAATGGATAGAGTGGTTCATTTGAAATATCTAAATATTTACTAGTGTATGAATTGGTTGCATTGAAAGGCCTTCCAGTATTTTTAGCACAATAAAAAATAGGCACTTGACCAATACTTCGTGGAAATGTCATTACTAATTTTGCCGAAGGGTTATAATCACCACTCAAAACTTCTGCAACTGCATCACCTGCTCTCGTTCCTAAATGCCCTGTAAAAAGAATTGCGTTTACATTCTTTGATAGCCATTCAATAGTTAAAGGCCTTCCTGCCATAACTATTGCAATTATTGGTTTTCCTGTTTTCACTAGTTCTTCAATCAATTCCTGTTGACCGCAAGGTAAGCCAATATCAGAACGACTTGCTGCTTCACCACTTTGTTCACGACTTTCTCCTATAGCACAGATTACAATATCTGATTTATTTGCAAGTGATTTTGCTAAGTTAAACCCTGATTTATCTTTCCCTTCAAAATCAGCACCTTTTGTAAACTCTATAATTGCTTCGGGGTATTTACTCTTTAACCCTTCAATTATAGTAGTTACTTTATTTTTGTCGCCTTGGGCATTCCATGTGCCCAACATATCTTTCTTATTATCAGCTAGTGGACCTATAAGGGCTATTCTTTTTACTGATTTACCCAGAGGAAGTAATTTATATCCTTTATAATCGGTGTTTTTAAGTAAAACAATAGATTCTTTTGCTGATAATAACGCATGATCCAAATGCCGTTTCGAATAGGTAACCTCTTTCTCACGGTTATTGTCGAGATAGAGATACGGATTTGCAAATAATCCCAGATTATATTTAAGTTTCAGGATTCTTCGTACCGATTCATTAATTTGCTCTACAGATACTTTACCCTCATCGAGGGATTTTTTTAAATAATTGAAGTAAACGGCACCTTGCATATCCATATCTAACCCAGCATTCAAAGCTAATTCTCCTGCTTGTTTTTCGTCTGCTGCATAACCATGGTTTACCATCTCATTTATTGATGTCCAATCAGAAACAACAAATCCTTTGAATTCCCATTCGTTTCTTAATATTTGAGTTAGCAGATATTTGTTTCCAGTGCTTGGCACTCCATCCAGTTCATTAAAAGAGCTCATTACTGTTGCAGCTCCAGTTTCAATTGCTGCTTTGTAGGGTGGGAGATAGGTTTCACGTAGCACCCTATCCGACATGTCTACAGTATTGTAATCTCTACCTGCAATAGGTGCACCGTAGGCTGCAAAGTGTTTAACGCAGGCTGCTATAGTAAAAGGATCGTTCAGTTTTTCCCCTTGGTAGCCAATTACTCTTGCTTTAGCAATCAGAGAAGCAAGGTAGCTATCCTCTCCAGATCCTTCAGCAACTCGTCCCCAGCGTGGATCACGTGCAATATCAACCATTGGGCTAAAAGTCCAATTTAAACCAGCGGCACATGCTTCTTCTGCGGATAATCTGGCTGTTTTTTCGATAAGTTCAATATCCCAGCTACAGGCTTCAGCCAAAGGAATAGGAAAAATAGTTTTAAATCCATGAATAACATCGTAACCGAATAGCAAGGGTATTCTTAAACGGGTGTTGTTAATTGCTAATTCTTGTAGTTTTCTAACTTGTTCAACTCCATAGACGTTTAGAATTGCACCAACCCGTCCATCTTTAATATCTTTTTCGTATTCTCTATTAATATTTGGCCCTGTTTGATCCATATTGCCAGCAATCAAATTGAGTTGACCAATTTTTTCATCTAAAGTCATTAGTGCAAGAATCGAATCGACCTTGGTTTCAAGTTTATCATTATTATTGGTATTCAGTTTTTTACACGATATACCGAACAAAATCAAACTAGCAAACAGGATAAGTTTTAGTTTTTTCATTTCTAGTTGATTTATTATTTCGATTTAAGAGATATATGTTGATTTATATTGATTTCTGTTCCAAAATATTTACTTGATTTATTAGTAGTTAAAACCAAGTTTTGTAAGACCAGCCTTAACCTCTGGAGCCGACATGAAAAGATTCCAAAGCAATGCTGTACGATAGTTTTCGATCATGCAAACCTCAGGTCCCTGATCAATTGACAAATATGCAGATGACCACCAAGCTTCGTTCAAATCAAAAGAATCATAGAAACCATAATCGCCCCAAAGTTTATCACCTAAAGTGTAGTAGAAAAAGCGAATAGCATTCATTGATTGCGTAGGAGTATAAGCAATTGCCGAAACTGCTGCGGTTGGCGAAATAACACCTAAATCATTGGTAGGTGAGTGTGCGGCGTAGCCCCATGGGTTGTCGGTAGCTGTTAGCCCCCAGCAATTCTCGCTATAGCCCATATAGTTTCTTGGATTGGTTTTGCAATATGTGAAGTTGATGAGCGAATGGTTTACATTCTGCTCCCAATAATTAGCATAAATATCACTCAAATTCCTTGGATCAAGACCAAGATACGAATACTGACTGAAGAATAGCGATCCACCATAGGGTTCTCCAATTGGAAGTTTAATGTTATAGTAGGTATTGCCATTCACTATCGCTCCGCTTTTTGCGTATCCCTGCTGATAAACCTCCTTTGTAATGGGATGTATAGTTGATGTTGCAGCAACTACGTAGGTAATTAGGGTCTCATTGTAACCTTCTATCCTAAAATTCATTTGCCAACCGTAGGTTGGTGACCAGTGCCAAAAAAGTGAATTCTGTCCACCGTTTCTGAACCAATCGTATTCAACGGCACTGCAAAGTGCATTGATTCTATTAATTAACTCATTCTCTGTTGCATCACCTGAGTTTAAGTATTGACGCATAGTGATCAACCCTTGAACCATATATGATGTTTCGACTAAATCGCCGCCATCATCGTACTGGGTGAAGGGTACAGTTTTGCCAGTGTTTCCGTTTAGCCAATGTGGCCAGGCACCGTGGAAACGGTCACAAGTTTCTAGAAATGTCAAAATTTTGTTCAATTGGACAATACCCTGACTACGAGTAATAAAGCCCCGTTCAATCCCGACTATTAGGGACATCACTCCAAAGCCTGAACCACCTGTGGTAACTACATCACCAGATATATTTCGTTCTCTAGCCATGCCACAGGATGGATGTGCAAAATCGTAGAAGTATTTGAATGTTTGTTGCTGGATTTTTGTTAACAGTTGATCGTCACTAATACGAGGAAACTTATCGATGCTATCGATTTGAGTAATAATTTTTACTTTACTCTCACTGACAAGAGAACTTCCTCGTTTTGAAGTAAGTGCAGCTTTTAGGGATAAATTATATCTTGATAGTGAATTTAATTGCGAAAGGACTTGAAGATGTATTATACTATCCTTATTTTCAAATGATATAGTTAAAGGTAACGTTATACCGCCCTTTGTGGAAAATATAATTGATTTTTTAACACTAGAAGTATCAACTGGTGCAGAAAGAATAACTCGGCAATCAAACGATAATGACGCATTATAGTAGTTATAGGTTCCTGTTTGATCATTAACATAAATTTTTGTTATATGAAAATCCTCTGGGGAGAGAGGGAGATCATCCTTTTTACACGATGTTATAAATACCAATAATATCATAAATGATTTGCATAGAGCCAAACCTAGATTGATATATTTTCTTTTTCTGCTAATACTTCTATTCATAGCTAATAAGGTTTGATTAAAAGGGCTTAGAAACATTCTAAGCCCTTTTATCTTGTCATACTATAATCAAAGCCAATAATAATACTAGTTTGATTATTTGATCTAATTGGCTTAAATATAAACTGTTATCTGCCTGCAAGACCTAGGTTATACAAAGCAGAAACTTCGGCTTGAGAAAGAGTTGTGCTAAAAACACGAGCATCATCAATTGATGCTGTTGCCCAAGGAGCCCATGTTTGTTGCGCTGGTGCGCCTGCGAATCCAATATCACTAGATGCTATGCTTCCGAATACTGCTTGAACAGGTACTGCCATAATTTCTTCGGCTGTTGTACCTCTATCATTCCATGCTCCGCATGAAACAGCATTTCCGTAAATTAGGAATTGATGTGTACTTGCATTCCATGTCATTACATAATGTGACCATACTTTTGCTCCCATAAACCAAGCACCATTTCCAGCATCATTCAATTGTGCCACATTATCCTGCAAACTATTACCACCACCAACTGGGTGAGTGTTAAGTAAATTCTTTAACTCAAGAGTATCTGATGATGGAAGGTGACGAGATGTTTCTGCGTTTGCCATTATATCGCCCCAAATATCGGTAGTACCTGTTGGGATAATAGCGAAAAATGAAGTAAATCCAGCGTCAGCAGTTTTTTTATTACCAGATACTTTAACCCATAAACTAACAGAGAAATTGTTTAACGCATTAGCCGTGTTAATGTTAGCAATGCCAGGGAAAACTATTGCTCCTTTTGTTAGTTTTAAAGCTTTACCAATTTGACCTGCCTCAAAACCATAAGTACCATACTTATTTGATGGAGCAGTAGCAGAAATAGCTTCATTGTAGGTATCATCAAAGGTCCAATGAGCTTTAAGGTAGGTTGAAGCTACCTGATTAGAATTGTCGTAGCCATTAATTTGAGGAAGTTTATCATCCTTCTTGCAAGAGTTAATGGTAACTATTCCTAGTATCATTAAAGCTGAAACTAAGAATAACGAAATCTTTGTAATCTTTTTCATAAGGTAATTGTTTAAAGGTTAGAATTATTTGAATTGAGAGTTAATAATTTCATTGTTAATTGGTTAATATGATGGTATGATTAATAACCGTAATTTTGGGTAAGCTTTCCTCCGCTGAGCTGGATTTGTGAATTTGGAATTGGCAGCAGTTCATGAGTACCTGCCACAAAATGTTTACCTACCGCATTCAGAACCTGACTGGCTCTTCCTTGTCGAACGAGATCCCAAAATCTATCATGTTCAAGAGCTAATTCAAGTCTACGCTCCTTCCAAATTGCATCTAAGGTTGGAGCTACATCAAGTAAACCTGCACGCTGGCGGATCAGATGTAAAGGAGTACTTACATCTCCTCCAACATGGTAGGCTGCCTCAGCGTTCATAAGGAGTACATCAGCATAGCGCAGAATTTTTATATTCTTGGGTCTATCCTTGTCATCAGTACTGGTAAAGATCTCCTTAGTGGCACTGGCGTAAGCTTTGTAGTTATAGTAAAGACTTTGTACTGAATCTTTACTTGGAATCCTGAATCCATCCCAAAGAATGGTTCCTTTATGTGTACCAGAATTATCAATAAAAATGATAGTAGCATCTTTTCGTTTGTCGCCGGGTTCATAAGCATTGATAAGGTTAGTGGTAGGAGTACAGAATCCCCAACCTAGATCGTTCCAACCACCCATTCCTCCAACTCTTACACCTTGACTAACGGTATAGTTACTTACTCCAAGATTGGAATTATTGTAAGAACCAGTTTCTATTTCAAAAATGGATTCATTGCAATTGTCACCTGCCTGTCGCCAAAGTATTGAATAGTCAACAAGTCCATATTTAGCTGAAAGTATGACATCCTGAGTAAGATCGTATACTTTCTGCCAATCTTGGAGATACATATAAACCTTTGCTAGCATTGATTCAGCGGCTCCTTTATTAGCATGACCAACAGGATAGGCTGATTTTAGCGGTAGATTATCTACTGCAAACTGTAAATCAGAAACAATTGAATCGTAAACAATCTGCTTATCGGCTCGGGTTTGAAATGCTGGATCATTATTGGCATCAGTTTGATTTTTTGGAACGCGCATTACTAAAGGAACATCACCATACATCCTTACAAGATTGAAGTATAAATAACCTCTTAAGAACCTTACTTCTCCAATCAACCTATTTTTGGTTTGGCTAGCAATATTTGCTGTACTTAATGCCAGCAATGCCTGATTAGCTGTACCAATGGCATTATAATGACCACTCCAAAGGGTTTCGGCAAATTTATTTGTTGCTGTGAGATTGAAATCATCAATGTCGCCTACAGGAACTTTCTGATCATCAAGAGTGCTTCCTTTGTCGGCATCGTCCGATGCAATATCGGTGACCGAAACAAAGGCAAACCCATGAACATCACCATTTCCCCATGAATCACCTTGTAATAAGCTATTGTAGGTTCCTGTGACCAGTTTCTGAGCTAAATCGGGGTCGGATGAAGTGGTTGCTCCTCCCTGAATTGGTACATCTAGAAAAGATTCTGAACATGATATTAGCACAATTGCTATCAGAAAAAGTGAAATATAGAGTGTTTTCATAATTCTATCGATTTAAGGTTAAAAATTAAGATTTATCCCTAAGGCAATTGTCCGTGTAGTAGGGTAGGTACTCAATTCAATACCTGAATCTAAAGGACTTCCGGGTAATTCGGAGGTAAAGCCAGAATATTTTTTGAGTGTCAACAAATTCTGTGATGTCACATAAACTCGTAGACTACTAATATTTAATTTCTTTAGGAAAGGATCTGGAAAAGTGTAGCCAACTGTTAGGTTATTTATTCTATAGAAATCTCCTGATTCCACGAAGTAATCGGAAGCTAATAGGTTACCTGTGTTTGCGCCCGGTTGTGTTTGACTTGGATTTTGACTTCCATTCCAGCGGTTATAAACCAGAGCCGATTCAATGTTATCTTTTCCGTTTATTCTAATAGCTCGTTTTCCATTATACACCTTGTTCCCTACATTTCCGTAAATATCCATACTGAAGTCCCATTTCCTGTAATAAACATTGATATTTACTCCGAAATATGCTTTGGGTTGATAGGAGCCAGCAAAATCACGGTCTTTGTCATCAATTTTACCATCATCATTCTTATCCCAATATTTAAATCCACCAGGCTTTGCTGTAGGCTGAATAATTGTACCATCGCTACTTTTATAATTTAAAATTTCAGGATCGTCCTGGAAAACACCAAGAACCTTAAGAACATAGAAACTTCCAATTGCATGGCTATTATCCGTTAAGGTGGTAAATCCTTGAGCTGCGCCAATATTACCTCCCCAAATAGGTTCGCCTCCATTTAATCCCACAACTTTGTTTTTGTTCAGTGTTACATTGGCTCCAATGCTGTATGATAGGTTTTTGTTCACATTGCTTTTCCATTTCAACATCACTTCAACACCTGTATTTTGTATGGATGTTGCATTGGTTAAGATCTGATGGTCGGCATCGCCAACGGTAGATGGAATGTTTACATTAATTAGGGCATTATCTACCTTTTTATTGTAGTAATTCAATTCGCCACTTAGTTTATTTTCTAACATTCCAAATTCGAGGGCAAAGTCATACTCTGCTGTGCTTTCCCATTTAATGTTAGGATCCTTTATTTGATTTATTTGACTCCCATTCGAAGCACCCGATGAGATACCACTGAAAGGATATGCTAGGTTAGGTATAACAGTATTAGTATACGCATCGGTTGAGATTTGATCGTTTCCAACTACACCCCAACTTGCACGTACTCGAAGCACGTCAAATAGGTGTTGAGATTTCATAAAACCCTCTTTATTGATATTCCATGCTAGGCCAACTGAAGGGAATGTACCCCATCTATTTTTCTTAGGAAAACGGGAACTTCCATCACGCCTTAAAGTTGCAGTCAGCATATAGCGGTCGTTATAACTATAATTCAGACGACTCATGTATGAATTCCTTGTCCAAATATCTCCTTTACCATCATTCTGGGAACTATTGGCAAGTCCATTGTACAAATACCAAAGGTCAGAATCTGCCGGAACATCTTTTCTACTTCCGCTAAGCCAAGTTTCCTGAAATTTTTCAGCAGTTGTTCCAACCATCAACTTGAAATCGTGTTTTCCAAATTTTTCCGAAAAAGTGAAGTAATTATCCCAAACCCATTTAAAATTTTGAACATTTTTATTTGATAGATAGCTAACGGAATTCAGCTGATTCCCACCAGCAACATCGAAAGTACTTTCATCGTTAAGAAACTTGTAATCATATAATCTTGCTTGTCGGAATAATATATCTGTACCGATACTTGAGTGGTAACTTAGGAATGAAAAGGGATTTATATCTAGATACCCAGCCGCTTGAATACGATTCGCTGCCACTCTAACTCTATTGTTCTCAATATCAAGCAATGGATTACCTACTTGACCATTAAAAGCAGAAACGTTGCCGTATTTATCTCCTACTTTAGGAGATATTATGGGAGCAGCCCGATAGGCATCGTTAAAAGCTGACCCAATATTTCCATTTTCATTAATATCCAAATTATTGAACCCATTCTCATTAATGGCATTAGCATAGGATGTTTGAAATCCTGTTTTAATGTACTTCGAGATGTTGAAATCGATATTAGAACGTAGAGTTATTCGTTTGAAGTTATTCTTAAAGACAATTCCCTGATCGTTTAGGTAGCTAGTGCTGAAAAAGTACATTGCTTTTTCGGAGCCACCTGAAATAGAAATATTTTGACTCTGTTCGAAGGCATTTCGTAGAATGGTTTTGTACCAGTTAGTGTTAGCCGTTGGACCTGAAATTGCAATTCCAGTAGCTGCTTGATAATAGTTTTTATATTCGGAGGCATTAGCCATTTTTACAAGATTTGAAGCCTGCCTTATACCTATGTTAGAATTATAATTGATATTCAGCTTGCCCCCGCTACTGCTTCCTTTCTTAGTTGTAATTATTATAACGCCATTTGCCCCCCTTGAGCCATAGATTGCCGAAGAGGAGGCATCCTTTAATATGTTCATATCCACAATATCCGAGGAGTTAACGTTGGTAATATCATCGGTAAGAACTCCATCAACAACGTAGAGTACATGGGTGCCTCCCAGCATTGTTCCCGTTCCCCTTATTCTCATTTGAGGCGTTGATCCTGGGCTTCCTGAGCTAATGATCTGAACACCTGATACTTTTCCCTGCATAGCCTGTGTTGCAGTTAGTACAGGTTGTTTTGATAATTCTGTTCCTTTAAGTTGTATAGTTGCCCCGGTAATATCGCTTTTCTTTTGTACTCCATATCCTATTACAACCAACTCATCAATTGCAGTATTTTTGGACTTAAGTGTTACATTTAATACAGTTTGATTTCCAATTTCGACTTCCTGATCCTCGTACCCTATAAATGAGAAAACAAGAACCTTTTCTTCAAGTTTTAATTCAAGGGAGTAAAAACCATCGAAATTTGTAACGGTTCCATGATTGGTACCTTTAACAATAACATTTACCCCTGGCAGACTTTCTCCATTATCAGAGGCTTTGACCGTACCCTTAATAATCTGCTGACTTAGGCCTATTGTTGGTAAAGATATTAATAGTAAAGCCGTTAGCAGATACTTAAAGATTTTTCTTATCAAAGATTGTATATGCATACGAATGTGGTTTAGGTGAGTGCTTTATGGTTTAAAGTTTGGTTTCAGTAATTTGATAGAGTTAGCACTATCGGAATATAATGGTGGTACCATTATTGATAGTATAGGATATTGCTGAATAAAAATAGAACGAAAATGTTTAATTTGAGCCATTTACAGTAAAAATAATGTAAAAATATTCCTTGGTACTCAAACCCCTCAAACCCCTCAAACCCCTCAAAATTATCAACAGTTGATGTATATCTTAAATGTAAATTTATGTCTTAGAATTGTTGAAGTCCATTTTTAATTCACATCAAAAATACTACATACGATAATGTGGATAAAAAAATTGCCCCTTAATACTACATCATTTGATAAATTATTGTGTAGAATAGCCTATTTAATAGATAGTTTCACAATGGAGTTTTATAAGAAAATCGAAATTAATTTTCTAAAAAAAACTTAAAATGATGATTAAAAACCTAAGATAAAATCGGTAAGATTTTGATCGGATAAGAGGTTTAGACGTTTTCTTAAACGGTATCTACGCTCCTCAACACCCCTTGTTGTTATGTTAATTAGCGGAGCGATTTCCTTTGATGATAGATTTAAACGCAAATAGGCACAAAGTCTTAAATCGCTTGGTGTGAGATCAGTGTATTCTGTTTTTAATCGCTTGAAAAAGTTTTCATGAGCTTGGTCGAAAAGTTTTTCGAACATAACCCAATCGTGTTCACTAGTAATATTATGCTCTATGAGTAAATATATATTATCGTAATATTTATTGGGAATTCTATAACCTAAATCTTTCTTAAGTTTTTCCAGCTGCTCCTTAATTTCGATTAGTAGTTCATTCTTCTTAATTAACGATACTGTGTTGTTCGCTAGCTGGGAGTTTGCATGTGATATTTCAGCTTGAAGTTTTTCGTTTGCCAATCTTATTATTTCTTGGTTAGCCTTTTCTTTCTGAACTCTAATTTTTTCCTGCTCTTTTTCCAAAAGAATTATTTGTTGCCTTATAAATCGTCTTTTAATATAATATCTTAAATAAAAAGCAGAAGTCACTAAGATGCCAATATACAATAGATAAGCATACAATGATAAAAACCACGGTGGTTTAATTCGAAAAACAAATTTAGCGGGTTGTGTCTTTATTCCCTTTGAATTAACCGTTTGAATTAAGAATGTATAATTTCCATAGGGTAACCGGGTGTATGTAACTTCGGAACTATACGACCAGTCGCTCCAGGTATTATCTATTCCCACAAGTTTATACTGATAAAATTTTCTTTGCCCAACTGATTCTTTTGAAGTAAACGAAATGGATATATTATTATATTTATTTGGTATCAGAATCTTTGATTCGTTTCTATAATCAAACTTGTTTGTTTTACCCTTTCGAGTCCAAAATAAAACATCCTTAATGGTTGGTGGTTGATTGACCTCTTTTAGTTGATTCATCAAGTAGATATTCAGAATGGCAAACCCATTATCGAGGCATATTAAATTTAGACTATCATTTAGCGAAACAATGTTCTCATAATTTTCAACTAGATTCAAACCGTACATTTGAGGAATTAGCCTATAAAGAAGTTTTGCTTTGCCAAATAGAACTTCAAACATGCCAATCTCATTTTTCTTGATAAACCAATACCTATTATTAGGATTGGCAACTATGGAGTTTGACGATTTAAATTCTTCAAGTTGCTGGTTTAGCTCATTATATGGAATAAGTTTACTGGTTAAGTCATCCCATCGGTAAAGTTGATTTCTAGCGGGGATTACTATTCTGTTATCTATCTTAAAAACTTTATTTGTGTTTTCTAATAGTCCTTCGTTACTGCCAATTTGTTTTACTACTATTGTTGAGTCAATATTCTTGGATGGTTGTACCATAAATAGCCCCTTTATAGAATGACCCAACCAAAGGTTTCCCATAAAATCGACTTCTAGATATCGGCATGGAGCAATTAGGCCTTTCATGGTATGGTTTTTTGTCCATACATCCTTACTTTGACCATATAGTACAATAGAATTATATGTGCTTTGGATAAGATACTCCTTTTCTTGCCATGTAATTTTTTTCAAATTATATCCCCCGCTAACATTGCTAACGAGTTTTAATTGATGATCCTCAATTAAATAGGTTCCATCGTTAAGACCGCAATAAAGTTTATTATCAATAATTTTTATAAACCAAACCTGACCTTGAGAGTTCTTCAAAAGATGCTTATTTTCAAACTTTCCATCGTCGTTTAGCGAATAGATATATACTCCCTGATTGGTTCCTAAGTACAACTCTTTTTTAAATAAACAAGCTCCATAAACTGTTCCAGAGTTCATCTCTTTATTTTCATAAATATCTATTGGAGAATTAAAAGATATATAATCAATACCCTTATCCATGCCTACCCATAGATTACCCGTTTGATCTCCTTGTAATGCCAGTATTGTGTTGTTTTGCAGAGAGGTGTTGCTTGTAATGTGATTTAGGAGTTTCCCTTTTAGATTAAAAACGTAAATACCCTTTAGTATTGTACCAAAAACTATTTTATCGTTTAATCGAATACCATTATTTATTTTTGATTCTTTAATATCTTCTGAGACTTCATTTTTCCATTCTGAAAAGGAGTTCCCGTCATATTTATAAATCCCTTTTGAGCTAGTGCCAATAAGGAATTCATTACCATTTAATGATGTAATTGTCTTTATTTCTGTGCCTTGAAAGATATTACTTCCTGTGATAAATACTAAGTTCTGATCAACAAGTTCATATAATCCACCATTAATTTGCTGAACAAATAGACGGTCATTTGATTTTAAAAGGAATAATATAGAGTTGGGGATTTTAATTGGTTTTATAGTTTTATAATTGTAAGCCAGAATAGTTCCAAAGCTTTGAAAGTAGATACAATCCTTGTGCTTTACGATTTTCCAAAACTCATCATTATGTAGTTTTATATCGCCGAGTAAAGGGATTAACGAAATGTATTTCCATTCCCTAGTTGAGTCCACTTCCCAGTAACCAAATTCTTCAAAGGAACCTGTATAAATCCTATTATTATCGGAGGTTACAGACCTAATTATAGTATTGACAGGGAGTTTTAACAGCTGCCATTTTGCTCCATCGAATGCTAGCAATCCATTATTATTGGCTATATATACATTTCCTTTTCTGTCGAGTGTAATATCCCAGTTCTGGTTACCGCCATTATATTCGTTTTTATTATAATTGGTTATATGTACTATGTTTTGAGATTTAACAACGTATCCACAATTAAATAGCAGTAAAAGAATAATATATCTAACAATGTTACCCTCGTACATTTTGGAAATTGCTTTATACATTTTTTTAGATACTACTGTTTTTCTTTTGATGGACTAAATATAGTGACTTTCTATGAAGTCATTTAAAAAAGTATAATTGTTTTTAAATTGGATCTCCGCACAGATATCAAGAAATTAGATTTTTCTGAATAGAATCGAATTTAAACCATCCTCATTTTCATCGGCTTAGTATGAGCAGTTAAAGTCAAAGTTACACGATATAGAGAATGGTTTGGTCGGATACAAAGAACTACAGCGTTGGATAGAATCGGAAATGAGCTAAGAATACACCAACTATATTTGGCATCATAAAAGAAAATAATGGAGTAACAGATTTTATTTAACCCTTTCCAAATACAATGCTTCATGCTTCTGTATAAAATTATTAAAAGAATATTTCTCAAGGATCAGTTCATACCCTTTTTTTCCTAAATTTTCGGAAAGGGTTTTGTCCTGCAAAAGCAAAATAATATTTTCTGCCACATTCTTAAAGTCATGTTGAGGAGATGTAAGGCCGTTGTGTCGGTTAATAACCACCGTTTCACCTTCAGAGCCTGTTGCAATAATAGGTTTTTTGTAGTGCATAGCCTCCAAAAATACATAAGGGAGTCCTTCCCACAAAGATGTGTTTACAAATACATCAATAATACCGTAAATTTTATAAATTTCAATTACATATCCTGTTAAAATAATGTTACGCTGTAGCCCAAGTTCAGCAATCAGCAGTTCTAAGTTGATGCGTAATTCTCCTTCGCCAACAATTAAAAAAACAACATTCGGATAGGTTTTTATTACTTCATTTGCTGCATATATATATGTAATCCAATCCTTCTGGGTGGTTAACCTGCCAATAGCCCCCACAACCAAAGAATCTGATGAAATTCCTAGCTGATGCTTGGCTTCATTTACATTAACCGTTGGGTTGTATTCGTTAAAATCAATGGCATTATTAATATTATATGCTTTTGAGGGTGATACAATTTTATTCCGCAGTAAATGCAACATCTCTGCATCTGAAACAATAATTCCTGTGGTGATTTTTCCCATAAGTTTTTCGATCTTTATGAAAAACCATTTACTAAATCCCGATTGCGATTGAAAATAAAAACAATGGGGTGTATAATAAACTTTCGGAGTACGGGCAAGCCAGGATGCTATTCGAAATAAAGCACCAGCCTTTGAACTATGGGCATGTACAATATGAAATTTGTGAGTGTATATGTAGTACCAGATTTTTGATAGCGCTATCAAGTCGTTTATGGGACGTATATTCCGGTGGATAGGTATAAAAATGACTTTTGCACCGGCACATTGCATTTTTTTGATTTCGTTTTCTGCGTTTTCCAGCCTTAAATTCGAGAGCATAACGGTTATATCGAAGAGTTCGGGGTTTAAGCGGGTAACTATGTATACCAGATGCTTTAACGCCCCACCTCCTGCGGCTTCAAGTCCATATAAAATTTTTATTTTACACTCGCTCATGAAGTTTCAAGTTCGGAATTTTTAAGCCATTTTAATTAACTAAACAAAGCATTATGAAATTGATGCTTTACTTTTAAAATCTTTTTTATTGATGATATGTTTTTCAAAAATTGCTACTAATTTATTGGTAGATATTTCAATATCAAAGTTATCTTTTACTTTTCGCTTTCCGTTTTCTGCTATTCTATTGTACAATTGATTATCATTATTAAGTCTCAGGATAGCATCAGCTAAAGCGGTTTCGTCTTTTTCAGGGATCAACAATCCTGTTTTCTCATTCTCTATTAATTCAGGAATGGCTGAAATATTGGTAGAAATTACAGGAATGCCCATTGCCATTGCTTCCAATAATACGTTGGGCAAGCCATCCCTGTCGCCATTTTTTGCCATGATACAAGGCAATACAAAAATATCGGAATCAGCTATTCGCTGTTTTACTTCTTTCTGTGAAATTAAACCTTTTAAACGAACGCAATGAGTTAAGTTGTTCTTTGTAATAAATCTTTTCAACTGTTTTTGTAAGGGGCCATTGCCGATAATTGTACAACGAATTTTTGTTCCATTACTTGTTAAAAGTCGGGTTGCTTTTAACAGGTGAATTAATCCCTTCTTTTCCACCAATCGCGCCACAGATACAATTTCTATGTTATCGTTTTTATTCCCACTGTTCGGAATCTCGGACTTCTTCCATCTTGAAATATCAATCCCATGATAAATGGTATGTAATTTTGCAGCGTATTGGCTTTTTGTAAGTTTATTAAGAAAAGCCCGGTTATATTCTGTGCAGGTAATAACAAAAGAAGCATCCGCAACTTCTTGCTCAATATTTGTTTGATTGAGATAAATATCCTGTGCATGGAGTGTAAAACTGTAGGTTACATTCATAAGCCGGGAGAGGATTTTGGCGATATCGGTAGCAATAAAACCAAAATGGGCATGAATGTGGTGTACCTGCCTATTTTTGAGTTGAGCAGCAAAATACTTGCTAATGCAATAGTTCCGAAGATATTTTAGGAATGAGAAAGGGGAGTGAAGATAGAAGTAGGGAAATGGTAAAATGGAAAAAGGCGAACGGAAAAAGGGAAGAAATATGAATGGTAGATAAAAGTATATTTTTGGTAGATATATAATATGCGATTTCAGGTTTTTTATTTCAGAAATATCAAGGTACTGCCTTTGTTTTCGAAGAACAAGTAGGTATATTTCAAATCCTCTTTTCTCTAATGCAAGGATTTCATTTAGGATAAAATATTCGGAAGGGGAGGGGAACTTTTCAACAATATAGGTAATACGAAAAGGAGCTTGGTAATGAAGCCCAGAAGTTGACTTTATCGTATTATTCTCTTGCAACTTGTCCACTGCTTATTTATTTGAAAACACCTGCAAAGCGCAATCCTATAAAATAGACAGTACTTCCTACTATAAAGCTCGTTCCCATGTATGTCATTTTTATTAAAAGACCCATATTGCTCCAGTTATTCATGAAGTTTCTTGAAAAGAATATTACCAAAGTAAAGACGGCCACCGGAAATGCTACTTTAAACAAGAAACTACGAATTTTTTTGACATCGAATGTTATCTTATTTTTCAAAAGTCTCAGTAAAACCAAGTTTTTCACTGTTTTTTGAATTACAAAAGCAATAGCTATTCCAATATACCCTATCCATCCAATAAAAATCCAGGTCAACGCAATATGAAGCAATACGCACCCTATTCCCACAAAAACTGGAGTTTTGGCATCGGCATTGGCATAGTAAAAGATAACAAGTATGGTTTCGATGGCAAAGAACACCATCCCCAATGAATAAACCATTAATGGAGTAGAAGTAAGCAACGTGGAGGTTTTATCGAAAGCACCATGCTGAAAGATTATTTCGATAATGGACGTTGAGTAAACAAAGAAAAATGACGCAATGGGAAGAAAGGCTATTACAATCCATTTTAAAGAATCTGCCAATAATTTTTTGAGTTTTTCTTGCTGTTTTTCAATGGCAAGTTGCGAAAAATAGGGGAAAACAACTATACTCAAAACATAAGGGAAAATAATTACGGGAAGTTCCACCACCTTTTTTGCATAACTTAAGGCGGCAATAGCACCTTCTTGTAAATACGAGGCAAAAATATTATCGACTAAGCTGCTTACTTGGGAAAAGCTAACGCCCAAAAGCAAAGGCCAAGTGAGCATCCATGCTTTTTTTGCATAGCTTTTGTCGACCGAAGTTTTGCGGAAACTGATTTTATCGTATAATTTCACCAAATGAACGGCGAACCGGCCTATGGATCCTGCTATGATACCTATAATAGCTCCAACAATCCCCAACTCCCGGTAAAATACCACAATTCCAAGCAAAATAAAACCTTTAAAAGCAAGTTCGCCTGATGCGGGTAGTACAAATAATTTTATTCCGTTCAGAGTAATGCTTGTTAGCGTGGATAAAGCTAAAAATATAAATGCGGGAACTGCTATTTGAAGAAGTTTTACTGAGAGTACCCATTTGTTCCCTTCAAAGCCGGGAGCAAAAATATTCATAATACTTTCAGGAAATAGAAATGCCAGCAAAGCAATTGGTATCGTTATTGCCAAAATAATACGGATGCCTTTGTTAAACAGATGCCATGCCCCTGATTCGTCACCCTTACTTTTTGCTTCGAGAAAAATATTCAGAAACCCTGGCTCTACAACCTCTCTGGAAAAATAAAACAGGCTTAACACAATGGTTAAAATAACAGTATAAACATCAACCTCGTAGCTTGTGCCATAGTAGTATGCCAATACCAATTTCTCGGCATAGCCTAGCACTTTAACAAGCAATGTGATAATTAATAATCCAGCTGAGGACTTGATTATGTTGTTTTGTAGTAATTTTTTTAACATCCCAATATTGTTTTATAAACACATACAGTTTCTTTTGCTGCCCGTTCCCATGTAAACTGTTTTACCCATTCTCTACCTTCGGATATTAGTTTTTGTTTCAGTCCTGTATTTGTAATTAATTGATACATTCCTTCTGCCAGTTGATTTACATCATATGGGTCTACCTGAAGGCACTTTCCGCCAGTAATCTCAGGCAAGGCTCCTCTGTCGGAAACCAGTGCTGGTAAGCCACAAGCCATTGCTTCCAAAGGAGGGAAGCCAAAACCTTCATATAAGGAAGGGAATGCAAACAAATCGGCCAATGAATAAAAACAAGGCAATTCCTCTTTGGGAACATAGCCGGGAAATAGTACTTCGTTTTCCAAACGTGATTTTTTAACGATATCGAATACATGTCTGTATTTCCATCCCTTTTTACCGACTATAACCAGCTTATGCTTGATAAGTGTTTCTTTTTTTAGTTTACAGAATGCAGCTACTAACCTTTCGAGGTTCTTTTTGGGTTCTATATTCCCTACAAATAGGATAAATTGTTCTGGCAAACGGTACTTACGGATAACATTGCTCAATAATTCCGGATCGGTTATCTTCTTGAAATTACTGCTGATCCCATGATAAACAACTTCTATTTTTTCAGGGGGAGTTTTGAAATGCCGTATTATATCTTCTTTCACCTTGTGGGAAACGGCGATAATTTTGCTAACTTTTTTGATGGATCTAGGCAAAAATAAACGAAAATAAAACACTGATTCTGTTTGGCATAACTCAGGATAATCGAGAGTGATTAAATCGTGGATAGTTACAACGGAAGGAAAAGGACATCTAAACGGCAGAAGGTAGTTTGGGGAATGGTATAAATCGAATTTTTGATTAAGAAAATATTTTGGTAGCATAAAATTTTCGTAAAAAATCCGTCTAACGCGACTTTCTTTTAGATTAATAAAATGAATATTTATTAGATCATTAGCACTAAAATTATTCTTGTAATTTTTAGAAACTAAGAAATCAAAATGTTTATTTTGCTTTTGATATTCATGCAATAAATTCTCGGTATAGTATTGGACTCCTGTATTTAAGTTACCTAATTGGAGGCCATTTATCAATATTTTCATTTAATAATGCTTTCAAAATTTGCTCCGTTTATATGATATCAGAGAGTGTCAATAACTTCTTCAATCTTAATTATCGAGTTTTGTAAATTAAAGCAGTTCAAAACTCTTTCCCTACTAGCTTTCCCCATCTGAAATCTCAATTCGTTATTTGTTAGTAAATTAATTGCCTTTTGTGCAATGCCATTAATATCCCCAGGCTCTAATGTATAGCCAGTTACATTGTCTAAAATTATTTCTGATGGCCCTCCCGACCTGTATGCAATAACTGGTTTTCCCAATGACATGGCTTCAATAATAACCCTGCCAAATGGTTCATTAATTGCGGTATGTATTAAAATATCAGCCATTGAAATCACTTCCCTTATATTTTCCTGAAAATCTATTATACTGAAAAAATCTGATACTCCTTCAACCTTAACGCATTCATTTAAAAACTCTAAATATGATTGATCTGCTTTATTTATAGGTTGACCGATAATTGCCATATGTGAATTGATTACTCTTTCATGAATTAGTTTTGAAACTTTAATAAAATCAATATGATTTTTCCATTGGGTTATCTGACTAACCATAATAATTAAACGTTTATCTGATGAGATATTCACCTGCTTTCGCATGTATATCTCAGATATACTGTTACTTTCTTTCCAGAAATGAGTATCAATCCCATTATATATTGTAACCGTTTTGTCCCTTTCTTTACCTTCAAATTGTTTATTGATAAAATCAGAGACACATATTAGCCGATCACTTTGGTTTAACATTATACTTTTAATTATTCCTGATGTGGTGTAATCTCTGACATGTAAAATTATTTTTGTTCGAGTAAAGGTCTTTATAAATAATACATAAGGAAAGGCCTTATAGGTGTTCACATAAACAATATCTATTTTTTTATTTATAGCATAAATTAGTAGTTTTATAGAGTAATAGACAATATTAAAAAAGTACGAACCAACCTTAAATATATTAAAGGTTTTAACAAAGTTCAATAAGCTGTATTCCTTAATAAAAACACTATTATTTATTAATTTATGATAATTATTATTAGATGGTAATATAAGAGTGATTTCGTATTTGTTTTTATCGATTGAGTTTATAATATCTACCATGCTTTGCTCTGCACCACTCAGCATGATAGAATTACTAATGAATAAAATTTTATTTTCTTTTCCCACTAATCGTATTTTTCGGAAAGGTAATGTAATATGAAATTCCTAAATAATAAATACTATCAAATTTAACCTGTAATACTTTTTAAGGATTAATCTCAAGGCAAAGACTTGAATTTTTTGGGAAGTTGGATTTAATTATAGTTAAGGCTATATGGAGGTTAATACTTCTTTGGCTTCAAATTCTAGAGAATAATTTTTTATCATCCAGTTTCTAATTATATTAAAGATTTCCATTTCCCATTCAACGGAATAGAAACTATGGTTTGCTCCCATAATTATATGCTTATGATATCCTATTCCATATTTTTCTAATAAAGATGTGATTTGTTGTAGTGTAACATCTGTTTCAGGATCTTTCTCCCCATGTATTAGTAAAAAAGGAGTACCCGAATAATTTTTAAAGGAAGAATCTGTCGTTATAACCTTCTTTTGAGGGGCAGGGGCAGATTTGTTTGGTTTGAAACGATCAACAATAGAATGGGATAAAAAAGATACATAACGAAATGGAACTTCTATTAATTTTCTAAATTTCACTTCCCCTGTGGTAAGTTTAATCAATTTCTCTTTATTTAAGTAATTGAGAATGCTATTTTTCTTTTTATTTATTTGGGTTTGAGCGACTGAATCAACTCGTAACAAGGAACTTGACATTTCTATTACACCATCTATTTTTTGTTTCCCAGCTTTGGCGTAATAAATTGCAAGTTTTGCCCCAGAACAAATTCCAAAAAGGATTATTTTGTGGTATTTAATATTGGCATTTAAATATGAAATTACTTGCTCCAAATCAAAAAGCATGGTTGTATTGCTTGTTTCAAACCTCCTACCTGCGCTATACCCTCTACCCCTAAAATCAAAACGGATGCTATAATAGCCCATCTCAGAGAACTGACGGGCGTATTTTACAAACATCTGGTGTGGTCCAATGCGGTAGCCTGCCCACCCATGCATAAATACTATTACTGTTTTTTCCTCTTTTTCAATAGATGGCGTGTGTAGAATACACGAAATCCTTTCGTCTTTTTCTCCTATGTTTATAGCTTGTTCGGGCATTGCATATATTTTTTTGGTGCAAAACAAACGACTTTATTTGTTATACTAATGTTGGTAAAATATTTCTGTATAATTAAAAATTACAACTCCATTTATAGATTGTTAACTATCAACTCCTTAAGTTCACTAATATCTGGTGAAGATTCTATCCTGTCCCAGAATGGTTCCAATTTTATAGTTGTAAAGTTTTCTTCTTTTAGATGCCCTGCTTCTACCAATCGTTGATATTCCTTTGAGGTTCTTCCTGTTATTGAAACATTCACAACAAAAGTATTGACTGCTTTTACTTTATTAAAATCGTCCTTATGTTTTACAATACTCCTATAAAATGGTGCTCCAATTTCATGCCCGTCAAAATCCAACGATTTATCCTCTTTCAGTTCTTCAATTAACTCATTTCGTTTTGAGCTAATGTTGCCCTGGGTCAACAATTCTTTAAAAAGCTTACTTTTGAGTATCTTCCTGAAATATTCTTCGGGATTTATAACAGGTTCCAGCATGATTGTTTTACCACTGTATTCTGTTTTGCTGCAATAAACACCTGCGATTAAAGAGCCAAGTCTTAATCCTAAATAATGTACCTTGTTTAATGAATAATTAGTTTTGAAATAATCGCTAACATATCCCAATTCATCAAACCAATCATCCAGAGTTGCCTTCAATAAGCTTCCCTCACTATCGCCGCACCCATAAAAATCGAACATTAACACATAATACCCTTGCTGTGTTATTGATTCCGCAATTTCAAACAATATCCTGTGAGCACTTTTTTTCTCTTCGGCAAAAGGAGGGACAATTACATAACCTTCCTGTTTATCTGTAAATTCAGGTTTCAATAGGGTTGTATAAAGTGCGTTACCCTTATAATTCAAAAAAAGTTGTTCTACATTCATTTTTTTACATTTTCACACTCCTCATCGCAGTTCTATATCATAATCCCGTGTTTCTCTATGAAACAAATTATTATGCAGAGTTTGAAAGAGGAGTATAGAGTTTCACTGATTTTTTTGAAAAAAGCCTATTCAATTTGGTTTTTAAAAAGCGAATAATAAAAGCCTTTGGTTTCGATTAACGCTTCATGCGAACCTTGCTCTACAACTTGCCCCTTGTCCATGCATATTATTTCATCAACTTCTTTAATTGCACTTAATCGATGGCTAACCAATATCATGGTTTTGCCTTTATAAATATCTCGCAAGTTGTTGAAAATTTGTTTTTCACTTTCCGAATCTAACGCCGAGGTAGCTTCATCGAGTATCACTACGTCAGATTTTTTCAACAATGCCCTTGCAATGGCAATGCGTTGCTTTTGTCCTCCTGATAATTTTGTACCCTTATCCCCAACAACCGAATCGAATTTATCGTCAATGGTCATAATATGGTCGTAAATCCCAGTGGTTTTGGCTGATTTTGTTATCTCATCTTCAGGGGCTGTTTCGTTTCCGTATTTTATGTTTTCCCAAATTGTATCGTGAAACAATTGATTATCCTGAGTAATCAGGGCTATTTTTTTTCGTAACGAATTTATTCCAATATGCTCCAACTCCTGTCCATCAATAAAAATCTGACCCGATTCCTTTTCGTAAAATCTACATAATAAATTAATTATTGTGCTTTTGCCGCAACCACTGGTTCCAACTATAGCGTAAACTTTTCCTGCTTTAAATTCTAGACTCAATTTATTCAATACCAAATTACTGTCGTAGCTAAAAGTGACATCTTTAAATTCGATGGATTTATGAATGATTAAACTATTGGAACTGTCTGTTTCTGATAACTCCTGCGATAATTCAAAAAACTCATAAATACGTCTCATCGAAACCGACGACCTTACAATATCTATGTATAAACTCATCATGTCGCGCAATGGGTCGTAAAGCCTGTTAAGGTATTGAATAAATGCCACTAATGAGCCAATGGTCAAGGCATCCTTCATTACCAATCCACCTCCCCAATAAAAGATCAAAATGGGAGTAAAAGAAATTAATAATGTAGAAAATCCTTTTGTGGTTGATGATATCACCACATTTCTTAAATTAAAATGGATCCATTCATTTATTTTGCCAGTAAGTTTATTATTCTCATAAACATACTTAGTGTAAATTTTAATGAGTTTGACATTTTCAAGCCTTTCAATAAGATACGAGAGAATATCGGCATCTTTTTCCCTCGATTTTTTTATAAGCCTTCGTATTTTCGGTTGAAAGTAAAGAGTGTTTATAAAAATAAATGGAATGGTTATTAGCGATATCAGGAACAATTTGTAATTTAACAGACACAATGCTACGCCGAGGCCAGTAATCATTAAAATACCGTTAATGAAACGTAACATGCTGCCTGTTAAAAGGCTTTGTATTGTATTCACCTCGCTGTTTATCCTGTGTATCATATCCCCCGTTTTGTTTTTGTCGAAAAAACTCATGGGCAGACGTATCATATGGCTAAATAAGTCCTTACGAATATCGAGCATAATATGGTTGCTCACCCATTCGAATAGGTAATCGGAACAAAAGGAAATTAAGATACGGGCTATGTTTATTGAAAAGAGTATCAGTAATATCTTGACAAGTAAATGAAAATCCTTTGATGGGAAAACTTTATCTATAATTACTTTTAAAATATAAGGCGATGCAAGCGAGGCTACACTGCTCAATGCCATCAGAAAAAGGATTAATACTTCCTTCTTCCAGTAGGGCCTTAGGTATTTTATAAATCGGAGGTACATCTTTGAGGTTTTATTGCAGGGTATTAATTTTGTAATTTAATTTTTCCAAATTTTATATTTCCACTCCACGATAATCTTGCCGAATTGGGCATCCACGAAATGGAGGTTTCTCGTTCCATCATCATTCCTGAGTTAGGAGGGTAAGGATTATCATTATCATTTATTTCAATATTAAAGTCAATTAAATCACTGGTATTTTTGATATTTAATGCTTTAAGTGGAATAGAAATTTCAAGTTTATAACCATTTGCATCGCTAACAAGTTTATAATCTAGGTGTATTTTGCTTAACACGCTATCGCATTTAGAAATAAATGAGAATACTTGTAATTGTTTCTTCTTATCTTTTTGTATCGAAGGGGTTTTGAAGTAAAATTCGATATCGTCATTATCATACGGTTGCAGTAATCCAGATACATCTCCGAATCTTATATCATCGATAACACTAATGAAAAAGTACAAATTGTTATTGTCCCAAGCACATCTGAAAGATGCAGTTAAATCAGTAGAATCTTTCATGTAAAGATCACCTATAATATCTCCGTTGATAAGTGCTGGCTTTGCATTTAACCACATACTATCCATAGTACCATCTATTACAGGAGGTTGTGCAAAATGAATGGCCGAATAATTCACATGATTTTTGTCTTTACAACTGGCAATTACAACCAGCAGGATTATAAATAAATTATTTTTTAGGTTCATAATGATAATATTTTGGAGGAATTATTTTTATTAATTGCTCATAAAAAATATCTGTAAGCAGGAGGGTTCCTTTATAGTTATAATGTTCATCTTTATGATAATGTGTGGTTTCATCGAAATTACCACATACTGGAAGTACTGGAATGGATTTAAAACTAGTTGCTTTGGTACATTTGAAAATGAATAAATATAGTTTTATGTTTTCATTTTTTAATTTATCGTTTTCTTCAATAAGTAATTGTGTGGTTTTATTTTTGGTAAACAAAACCTTGGGACCATATACACTAACTTTATCTTCAACAATAAATTTGCAATACTCACCTAATTTGTTAGTATTATATTCGCCATAGTATCTTACCAGTGCTCTAACAGTTTCGACATTTTTAACAATTTTTCTTAAAAATGAATATGGATAAAACTCATCAACCAATTTTTTAACATGTTCTTTGGCTTTTGTATTACCATACGGATATTCAATAATATTATTCCTATATACTTCTTTTACTATCTTATCATCACTAAATACACCGGAGAATTCAAATAAAACCATATCCGGTTTAAATTGCACCACATCTTTTTCAATAGATTTAAATAAGGAATAAGAACGGTTAGCACCTCCAACCCCAAAATTTAGGATTTCAACATTATATCCATTTTGTTGAAATTTATCTTGTAACATAAGAGGAAAACTTGAACTGTGCCCCTTAATATGTATCCCTCCAGCTACAGGGCATGCCCCTATAATGGCAATCCTAAAAAAATTATGGGGTTTTGCTAATGGCCAATCTTCTCCAATATATCCATATTTATTTATATGCATTTCCTTTCCACCTTTAGTAAAAGTTGCATTAGCAAGATACTTATAACTCAATACCGAATCTATTTGGTAAATAGGCGGATGTTCCATTGTGGTATCTTTGTGAACAATCCTGTAGACAATTTCCACTAATAGGAATAATACCATTAAAGAAATTGCGATTTTTAAACCTAATTTTAAAAGTTTCATTTTTTTGATAGTTTTTTGGTAAAACCTATAGTGACTTTTATTTCCTACTTGGGCAATATCGGTTGGTATCTTTTTGTTTTAAATAAATACGACTTCGTTTGGTCAATTAGCATGAAAATCTTACTAACTAACAAATACTTAACTCGTTCTTAGGACATTTTCAGGCTAGAACGAAAACACTTGATGATTTATGGAAATAACTTCTTGTTGAACTAAATAATAATTAACGAACCATCTGCTGGGAATTGTTAACAATTATCGTCATTCTGAGTTTATTTACCTTATATCAAATAAAACTTAATTTGACTAAGTTTAATTTGATAATAACAAACCTAATAATTTTTGAGTAAAAAACTATTTTTATATGTTATTTTTCTTTATAAAACTTTATAACTTATTATTCTATAAATTGTGTCTGTTTGTAATACGATAAGATGTCATTGTTTGAAATATTTGAAGAGTATTGTTAATGATATTCAGAAATCAAATCAATCTGAAAGCTTGTTAAGAGATGGTTGCTATTTATTAAAATGATAATAAGAGACCTATTAAAAAACAAAATGTTACAACTATACCCCCGTTATTTTAACCTCAGTTCTTCTATTTAAGGAGCGACCCTCTTCTGTTTTATTATCAGCAATGGGTTTTGTTTCGCCATACCCAACCCATTTTACTCTTTCCGGATCTACTTGATGGGCTATAAGATAATCGACAACCGATTTTGCTCTGTTTTTGGATAGTTTCTGATTATACGCATCATCTCCTTGATTATCGGTATGACCTCCAACCTCTATGCGAATAGTTTTGTTAGATATTAAAAGATTTAGCAGCTTGTTTAGCTCAACCTTTGATTCTGGTTTAAGTTCATAGGAATCGGTTCCAAAGAAGATATTTCGCATCTGCATAATTTGGTTTACCTTGATTGGATCAAGGGCGATGTCTTTCCTAAATGGTTTATCGATTGAATGAGTACCCTTTAGCTCAAAATGATCGGAGAAGAATAGATAGCCTGTGGCAGATGCATAAAAGGCATAGTTTTTTTCTGTTGGGATACAAACCAGAAAACTACCATCATCGGATGAAAGGGATTTCATTATTTCATGTTCAGTATTGAGATCTACAAGTGAAAAGTTGGCTTTTAGGGGTTTTCCATTTTCAGAATCTTTGATAGTTCCTGTTAAATATGATGCTGGGATTGGTTGAATTGAAGGATCTAGGTTAAACGTGAATATATCTCTTCCGCGTTTAGTATCCCGATCGGATGAGTAATAGGCTGTTGTACCCCGTGCATTGACAATAAGCCCATCCTCATCACGATAGGTATTAATCGGATATCCAAGGTTTTTGGGGGTAGACCATGTGCTATCAGCGGATAATCTGGAAACAAATAAATCTAAACCTCCCATTCCGATATGACCATCGGAGGCGAAGTAAAGGGTTTGATTATCAAAATGAACAAAGGGGGATTGCTCTTCACCTTCGGTATTAATGGTGTTTCCAAGATTTTCGGGTATTGCCCACGAACCATCATCCTTTAGAGTTGTTTTGTAAATATCAAATCCACCGTAACCACCTAGTCTATTGCTAACAAAGTATAACGTTCTCCCATCGGGTGAGATTGAAGGTTGTTTATTCGAAAATTTGTTGCTGTTAATGGTCGATAGGCGGGTAGGTGCACTCCAAGTTCCATCAGGGGTTAATTCTGAACTAAAGATATTACAAACCCCACGGCAAACGGTATAGTACATTTTTTTTCCATCGGAGGTAATGGATTGAGCGCCCTCATTAAACATAGTATTTAAGGGCTTCCCAACAGATTTTATGGGTTCCCATTTCCCTTCCAAATTTCGATGGGTAATAAAGAAATCTTCTTGCCTATTATGAATAATTTGGTTTAATGATGAATCTTTAGGAATATTAGCCGTTATCACCAAAGTATTTTCATCTGCCGAAAGGCTAGGCCAATACTCATCAATGGATGAATTAACATTTAATCCAAGGTTAATGGGGTTAAATGGGACAGGGTTTTGAATTGCCTTAATGGCAAATTCACAGGTTGCTTTACGTTTTTCTGCAACCCCTTTTATTTGAGACTTAATGGTTTGATAACCTAAAAACTTATTGAAATTTGATAATGATGTTTCATACTCTCCCTTAAATAGGAAAAGGTTACCAAGATTGAAGTAGATATTTGGGAAGAAATCTGGATTGATAGCAATAGCTTTATTTGCAGCATCTATGGCGTTATCAGCTAAACGCATCTCCTGATAAATCTGCGAGAGAATTAGGTATGCCTCAATAAACTTTGAATCTTTTTCAATGCTCTGTTTCAGATATTGAATGGCAGACTCGGTGTCGTATCTCTGGTAAGATTCTGTAGCCTTTTGATATAGCTCAATTGCTCTTTTGTTCGAAGTTGAAAGTTTACCAGTTTGAGCATCAACCTGCAAAACAATAAGGAATATAAGTATTGATAAAGCAAGTTTATTCATTTTGATATGTTTTGAGTCTATGGAATGTGCATAAATTTATGCGATTGTAAAGATATTTTCCATTTGGGATTATTCATAACATAATCAACAAGCCAAGGAATAATAGTTTTAAACTTACTCCATTCGGGTTGTAGGTATAGCTGACAGCTGGATTTAACAAGGTTGGAATTCTCTTCGGCCCAATTGATATCATCAGGTTCTGATATAATGACTTTTAGTTCATCGGCTTTTAGGTGAATACCATCGGCTGGAGGTTGTTGACGTTTGGGCGAAAGACAAATCCAGTCCCAATGCCCTGTTAAGTTATATGCACCAGATGTTTCAATGAAGGTCTGAAATCCTTTCTTTTTAAACTCCGAGCATAAGTAATCGAGAGGGTATAGGCTAGGTTCTCCTCCTGTAACAACTATTGCCCTTGCTGGGTACGATTCGGCATTGGCAAGAATGTTATCAACGAGAACTGGAGGAAATATCTCGGGATTCCATGATAGTTTGGAATCGCACCATTTACAACCAACATCACAACCTCCAATACGGATGAAGTAAGCCGCCTTACCAGTATGATAACCTTCACCCTGAAGTGTGTAAAACTCTTCCACCAATGGAAGGAGTTTCCCAGAATCAAACTGTTTTACAAACTCGCTTAGTTCCATTATATTTTACCCACAATTTCAAATTTTTAATCCTACTAAACACTAGAAACTAAAAACTAATTACTGCTATTCTTGCTTACTTCCAAACATCAAGTCCCTATCACGCTCTGTTGCAACTTTAACCCAATCGGCAGGAATTACATTCCATAGGTTTAAAGATTTTGGGGTTACAACCTTCTGCGCTTCAATCCATTTAAGTAAGTAGTATCTGATATCCTTATCGGTTGAATGTACAAGCCTTGAGTTGAGTTGATCCGCAGGGATTCCACAACCTTGAATCAAATGTCCACCACCACCATTACCACGGAATGAGCTGGTTGCAATCCTATAGGTTTTATTAAGATCGAAGGGTGAGCCATCGGCCATTGATGTTATGGTTACTTTATCGCCTTCGGGTTTTGAAACATCAACAGTATAAAATATCCCAGCTGCGGAATCAAAGTTATAGTAGTTATTATCGAGTTGTACTTTACCATCTTTCCTAAGTTCAAGGGTTTGATCTTTACCAAGTTTAAATTTGATAAGATGATCATCACTACTTGTCATGGTATTGAACCAATGGCTATAGGAGTACTCAAGGTAACTGTCAATCTCTTTACCTGTAAGATTCATAACGTAAAGAAAGTTCTCAAACTTATAGAGTTTGAACATATCGCGAACATAAACTGGCCCTTTTTTAATTGAGGTGCTATAGGATAGAGGCGCAGCAAAAGAGATATCAGCTTTGCTAATACTCAACTGTGAACTATGAATAAAATCAATGAATGATGAGGATCCAAAATATGAATCTTGGGTTGAGGTTGATTCGGTAAAGTCAGCAATTTTACGATTTACAAAGGTTTCAATGTTTTTTGTACAATCTTTAAACTTATCCATAAACAGTGAATCAGGTTTAATGGTCTTTGTTTCAATTAATTTGCCTGTTATCTTCTTTCCTAAAACCTTACCTTTTATGTCGATATTTACCTTAATTGTTGCTTCGGAGATAAAACGTGCAGCTGATGTAGGATCGAGGATAAGAACAGAGTCTCCGTTGGTGTTTAGGAACTTCTTATTTAATTCATCGTGGTCGTGCCCTATTAGGATAACATCAAAGCCGGGAACTTTCTGGGCAATGGTTTGAGAGGAGTTCTCGTTCATTACATCATTAGGGTCTTGATCCCCGTATTTAGCATCGTGACCTGAGTGAAATAGACCAATGATAATATCAGGTTTTTCTGTCTTCTTAATTTGATCTACCCAATATTTAGCAGTGGAGAGCATGCTTTCAAAGCGCATATCGGGCCAAAGTACTTTAGGTAACCAATGAGGAATGCCAGGGGTTATAAGACCGATAACAACAATCTTCACACCTTCCTTTTGAAATGTTGTGTAGGGTAAAAAGTATGGTTTTCCATCCGATTCGTTTACTGCATTTGCAGCCATCCAAGGGAATTTCAATTCATCTCGCATTTTATTGTAAACCTTTGGACCTGCTTCAATATCATGATTTCCTAATGTTGCAGCATCGTAACCCATGAAGTTAAATACCTGCGATACAATATTCTGGTTGGTTGTATCAATAAAATTTGAGTAATACACTGTTGGTTGACCTTGTAGTATATCACCATTATCAAATAGTAAAACATTTTGATCTTTTTTAGCACGCTCCTGCTTTACATACGAGTAAACTTGAGATAAGCTAGATTGTGCAGGTCGGTTATTGATATAATCGAACGGGAATATTGAACCATGAACGTCGCTTGTTTCAAGTATTTTTATGGTAACTGTTTTTTGTGCAAATCCTGTGATAGTAGTTAAAAGGAGAAGAGTGAGGTAGATGCATTTGTAGTTTATCGTTTTCATACAAATTATTTTTTCGCAAAGTTAGATTAAATAACAGTTCTAACGCATAATTGTTTGTTCCAAACACATCCAATTATTAAGCCACTTTTTCTAATAAAATAGGATGTTTAAAGATCTATTCTTCGAAAAACGTCATTGCTAGCGAAGTAAAGAAATCGGAGTGAAGTGGAGTTCACCGTAAGTAATCTGTTTCTAATTAGCAGATAGCTTCAGTTGTTTCTTTTCATCAATGACGATTGCATAAACTTATTGGAAACCCTCATATTCGTTAGAGTTTGCATTTAAAGTAGGATTATTTAGATTTAAGAACAAGGATCAACGATTTATGATTTCTGATGTTTACGTAATCAGCTTGTTTTCAGGAATCTTCTAAAATCGTTGATCCTTGTTCGATATTCAATTTGGAATTAAATCTTACTATTTGGATATACACTAGTTATTTTGCCAAATAAACCTATTTCGATTTATCAGGATCGACTGGAATAGGAGGTAAGCTCTTGAAGTTTTTTAGCTTGTCTTTAATCACCTCAATTGCTTTACTTAGCTGGTCATCGATACCAATGTACTCTTTATAGGAATCGTTATCAATAACAATGTCTGGATCAACCCCATGACCTTCAATAATCCACTTGCTTGCTTCGGAGCTAAAGCTGGCAAACTCTGGTTTACGAAGTTCTCCTCCATCAACAAAAGGTAATGAACTCGTAATTCCTACAACTCCACCCCATGATCGTGTTCCAATTGTTACTCCAAGTCCAAGTTTTTGGAAACCATAAGGGAATAAATCGCCATCGGATGCGGAGTATCTATTTAGGAGTAAAACCTTAGGACCAACATGCGTTTGGGCAGGGATTGTTGATGCATAGGGTGTGCCTCTCCTCATTGTTTGTCTATAAACCACACGGCTTAAGCGTTCGAGGATCATTGGTGAAACATTTCCACCTCCATTCCCTCTATCATCAATGATTAAGGCTTTTTTGGTTAGCTGAGGGTAGAAGTATTTAACAAACTCATTCAAGCCTTCAACTCCCATATCGGGAATATGGATATAACCAACTTCGCCATTGGTTGCCTCAGTCACCTTTTTGATATTATTTTGAACCCATGTGTAGTAGTATAGGCTTGATTCATTTGCAATAGGAGTAACCAAAACTTTCCGGCTACCTGCAAGTTCTGGCTTACTATTGACCACTAGTTCTACAGTTTTATCCGCCTTATCAATAAGCGTTGTGTAGATATCGTTAATGTTTTGTAGGTTTTGACCATCAACGGCTAATATAAAATCACCCTTACTAACATTTACGCCAACTTCACGTAGCGGAGAACTAAGAGATTTATTCCATGTAACCCCATCGAGTATTTGGTTAATTTGGAAGTATCCACTTGAATGTTTACTAAGTTTTGCACCAAGTAAACCAAGTTTGATACGTTCTGGTTCAGGTTTTTCGCCACTATTTACGTAGGCGTGACCAACATTTAGCTCACCAATCAGCTCACCAATTACGTAGGTTAAATCTGCACGATGGTTAACATATGGAATTAACGCATCATACTTTTTATGCATTGCTTTCCAATCCAACCCATGCATATTCTCTACGTAAAAGAAATCTCTCATCTGACGCCAGCTCTCATCATATATTTGCTTCCATTCCTTGTGATAATCAACCCAAACCTTCATATTACTCAAATCCATTGTTTTTTCGAGGTTGATTTTTGATGTGGGAAGATCGATTACGCTATAGTCCGAATCTTTTTGAACCAACATCTTTTTACCATTAGAGGATATTGTGAAGGTGATTGAATCGGCAAGTTCCGTTTCGGTTTTCTTAGCTAGATCGTAAAGTTTTGCAACTTGTTTTACAGTGCTATATTGATTGAAGTATACTTTACCATCAATGCAATTAACATCCTCATAGGATGAAACATCAACAGGAAGTGCAATAATCCTTGAAAGGATGCCATCAAAATCGATTTTTACATTAACAGGCGTAACCTCTTTCTTTGGAGTATCCTTCAATTCTTTTTCTGTTTTACTATCGGATTGTTTGGTTGATTCTGTTTTATTGGCACCAACCTCGTTATTCTCAGGAGCGAATGGCGAAGGGGTTTCCTTTGAAAGCAATATCATATAGATTTTGCTCATATCCTTATAAGCATAGTTCCATTCAACGGAGCTATAGATTGGATCGAAATCTCTATCGGAAACGAATAGGAGGTACTTGCCATCATTCGAAAATGTGGGTTGATCTGATTCATACCAATTATCGGTTACAGCTTGTTTTGTAGCAGATTCAATATTGTAAACATTTATGATGTGGAATCTATTCATATCGGTAGCTGTATAGGTAACCCATTTACTATCGGGTGACCATGAATAGTCGTTGATTCGACCAAATTCACTTTTTTCAACTAGGGTTACCTTTTTTGTAGCAACATCAACATACTGTAGGCGACCCAACCTATCGTTAAATAGGATTTTCTTGCTATCGGGTGACCATGATATTCTAAAGATATAGTTATTGATTCCATCGGTTAGCTTAACTGCTTCGGTGGAGCCATCCTGCTGCTGCATATAAACTTCGTACTCACCAGATTTATCGGATAAATAGGCAATATATTTACCATCGGGTGACCATACCGCAGCACGATCATGGGCATTGGAGCTATTTGTAAGGTTGCGGGTTATCCCTTTCTCTGCAGGAACGGTGTAGATATCACCACGTGCTGAAAATACAACTCGTTCGCCATTAGGAGCGATATCGCCGCTAAAGATATTCTTACTAGCATCCTTATATGATGGTCTGGAGTATGTGAAGTCATCAATAATGTTAATCGGGATTTTTTCTGATGATTTGGTTGCAACATCGTACTTGTATATATAGCCACCGTTCTCAAAGACTATTGTTTTATCGCTAAACGAGGGGAATTTAATATCGTACTCGGTAAAGCTAGTTACCTTGGTTGTTTCGCCGCTTTTAGTGTTGTATGCGAACATATTCATTGTTCTGTCCCTATCGGATAGGAAGTAGATATTGTCACCAACCCACATTGGTACTATCTCCTGAGATACTGTATTGGTTATGTTCTTGATCTCTTTGGTATCAAAATCAAAAATTGAGATATCATCGGCCATACCGCCCTTGTAGTATTTCCAAGTTCTAAACTCACGGAAAACCTTGTTGAAGGCTAACTTTTTGCCATCGGGTGAGTAGGAACAGAAACCACCTGTCATTAATGGTAATTCTTCCGAGATACCACCGTTTATTGATACTTTATAAAGTTGGCCTGTAAAGTCGTCGTAGGTTTGTTTTCTGGAGCGGTATATAATTGATTTTCCATCGGGTGTCCAGCTCATCACAATGTTGTTAGGGCCCATACGATCCGAAATATCATCGCGATTCAAAGTTGCCGTATAGGTTAACCTTTGAGGAACGCCCCCCTGCGATGGAATTGTGAATATTTCGGTATTCCCATCATATTGCCCAGTGAATGCAATTTTACTTCCATCGGGAGAGAAGTGGGCAAACATCTCGTAGCCAACGTTATTTGTTAGTTTTCTGGCAATTCCACCAGTGAGAGGTACTGTGTATAGATCGCCTGCATAGGTGAAGACAACCTGATTGCCATTTACGGCGGGGAATCTTAATAGTTTTGATTCTTGGCTAAATGTATTACCAGCAAAAGCTACCAATACAAATATGATAATTACTATTTTCTTCATTTTTAAAACATTATTGAATGGTAAAATAAATATAAATCTCCGTTTTTTGACAATAGAAAGCAAGTAAGGTTTAGTGTTTTTTGAAATATCTTTAAACTTTCGGAGTGAACAAATGTTAAAGGTGTTTTGTTAAATATGATTTTGATACTTTCCAAAGAAGGTTTTGAGCACTCAAAATAAACCTCAACCCCTTAAAATTGCTATAACAGGGCATTGCAGTGGTTTTTCATCTTTTTTTAATTTTAAGGAGGGTAGGGGTGGTGGTTTAAATGGTTTGACTCTAATAATGCCATCGAAGGCTGCCTGTATGTCATCATCTAATCGCAAAGCGTGATACAATTATCGCAAAATGTGATAATTTTGCATTGCAATGCCACCTGTGAATGATACTATACCATAAATTGATTGTACAATAATCACTCCTCCTTTTTAAGGAGGAGCAGGGGAGGTTTCCTGTTACTTTTTACAGCTAATATAATACTAGCATTAAAACAGAAAATTATGTGCAAGTATCAGCTATAAATCCTCATTAAAAAAATCGCAAAAAGCTGAGTTTTTTTCATTGAATATTATACAAGCAATACTTTCAAGAAAAGAAAAAATGAGGTAGGGGCCCAGTTTAACGGTGTTTTTTTTATGGAGTTTGGTACGATCTGGAGACAGCAATTTAAAGAGGACGTAGATACGCTGCACTAACCGAGCGTATTTTGCGAGTTCGCTGAGAGTAATCTACGTTGAACTGGGGAATTAAGAATCAAAAAAAGAAATACCGCCCTAAAAAAATAGCGGATAAAAATCTTTCGAATCTTCCTTGATCTTTTTAAACATTTCGGCTTGTTCCCTTTTTTCTTCAATTGGGCTGTTTACAATGCTCCATTCTGTGGTATAATCGTTGATTTTTTCCTTATTAATGGAAACTGAAATATTGGTCGATGGTATAGGTTCCAACTGTTCTATCATGGAAATTCTCTTTTCTCTCATAGTTGTAAGTATTAATTTTTTTTAGCGTTATGCCACCTGATAGTATACTTCTTTGATTTTTGCCGCTGCATCAACCCATTTAAGGTTATCTACCTCTTGCTTGCCATTTCTTCTTAAGTGGCTTGCCAATGCATCATAGCTTAATACTCCATATATGGCATCTGCCATGGCATCAATATCCCAGAAATTAATTTTTATGGCGTGTCTAATCACTTCCGATACACCCGACTGTTTTGATATAATGACTGGAACGTGGCTTTGCATTGCCTCAAGTGGCGAAATTCCAAACGGTTCAGAGACAGAGGGCATAACATATAAGTCGCTCATCCGAAACATACTAAACACATCATCCCCTTTTAAGAAACCTGTAAAATGGAAGTTTTTTGATATCCGTAACATTGCAGCCATTTTTACCATTTTTATCATTAAATCGCCACTCCCTGCCATAATAAAGTTAACGTCAGACTTTTTTTTTAAAACCATATTAGCCGCTTCTATAAAATACTCAGGTCCTTTCTGCATGGTGATTCTTCCGAGGAATGTTACAATCTTTCTATTCGTTTTCCCTCTGCTAAGCTGCTTAATCTCATAATTATTGGCATCCTCAACGGCGTTATGTATGGTTACTATTTTGGAAGGATGTATCCCATACTTCTGAATTACAATGTTTCGTGTGAGATTACTAACCGTTATTACCTTATCGGCTACCTCCATCCCTCTTCGCTCAATTTCATACACCCTTTGGTTAATGTTTTCGCCACTTCGGTCATATTCCGTGGCGTGTACATGAATCACCAGGGGTTTCCCCGAAACCTTTTTGGCTTCGATCCCCGCTGGATAGGTCAACCAATCATGCGCATGAATAACATCATGTGGTTCATTCCTCGCAATATTTGATGCAACAACTGCGTATCGGGATATTTCATCGAATAAGCTGGTTCCATAATTACCTGTAAACGTCAGCTTATTCGTTGGCGTATTTGAATCTTCATTTTTTAACCGCTCTTGTCGCTCAACGGATATCTGCTCAAATTGCTCCGGTGTTATATAAGCAGAAACATGCTCTCGAAATTCAAAGAACATTTTCTCTTCAAATTCTTTCTGCATTCTTACCGTTTTCCTTGTAAGCTCCACATCGCTGGCACCTATCAGCTTCATGTCGGGTTTGTGTTCATCTCCATAAACCTTGGGAACAACAAAGATTAAATCAATATCATTAAAGGAGGATAACCCTTTTGTTAAACCATAACAAGCAGTACCAAGACCACCTGAAATATGAGGGGGAAACTCCCATCCGAACATAAGTATTCTCATTAATATCTCATTTAATATTATGTGATAGATGTATTTGTGTTGCATGTTGTACTCTTTATATAACTGTGCAAATTAAGGGTTTGGTTAATATGCTGCTAAACCACATAGGTTGCTAAGTTGATGTAAAGATCTATGGAAAGCCTTTGTGTTCTTTTGGAGAGTTTCACGGCTGTTACTAAATCGGTTCGCTTCACCAGTAAAATAGTTCCTCGCAGCAAGTTGCAAGGAACTTCAATAAATGGACTAAGTTATAGCATAATTGATGAATTGTATGTGTCCTTATAAGGTGTTGCAACTAACCCATCGTTATCCCAATCGTTTTCCCAGCGGGTATCATCGAGCAGGTAGCGGTACTGATACTCTTTCCCTAATGGAAGTTCAACAGTACACTTGAATTTTCCATCTTTGTTTTTTTTCATTGGATGTTTTTCGGAGCTCCAGTTATTAAAATCGCCGACCACAGCAACCTTTTTTGAAGTATTAGTAATCGATTCTGGTAAAACAAAGGTAATCTGGCAAACACCCTTGTCGGTTAAAAAACGTTTCTGAATGCTCATAACAATACATTTAAAGGTTAATACTAATTGCATAAAAGTGTCTTAATTATTCTTTTCTTTCATGCGAAAATCAAAGGGAGAACAAACTTATGAATATTGGAGGGCAATATCAAGTTAATGCATTGTTAAATACCTGATAATGATTTAAATCATCGTTGCCTATTATTTTAAGATTAACTTTAAATCAAAGAGTTTTCTAATGGTTTGAAAGAGAATAGCAACATTTCAAGGAGATTAAAACAAAAAGTAAAAATTCAAAAAGAGGATTTAACTTAAAGTCCATGAGAGGAAAAAGAAAAAAGAGAAATGGCAAAAACGAACCGAACTTGCGAACCCTCCGATGGTAAAAGAGAAAAACATGAAAAGTGAGATTAAGTTAATCGGGCAAAGTTTAGGGCTTCAGTGAGGCAAGAAATTAACTTTGCTTAGCATACTTTAGTTCCTTTACTTCTAAAGGCTGCTATTATAAACTGAAAAAGAATTGTAATAAGTTACAAGTGTAATAGCAAGTAAATTAGCAAGTAAAATTACTTTAACCCTTTAATGCTATTTTTTGAGGAGGGTGTTGTTTTCAATTTCTTTCCTTCAATTTTAATGGTATTTAACTATAACAATCGGATAAGCGAGTGCGGTAGGAAGAAAAGTTGTGTATAGTAGCGAAGGGAGGCTTGCAAGGAAAGAGCTAACATACTCTGTTTTTACTCGCAAAGTTCGTGGGTTCGCTACTCTCTATTCACACTAGTTAAAATAAATTCCCCCTATTTTGATCCTTCAATCCAAAATATAGTATAAATTTGTTTCGGGAAAATACGAAATGAATTTTACTATGTTGGAAAAGGAAAAAGGTTATACGCAGAATCAGGAAAAGTTGGCAAGGTATGGGAAGGCTCTTTCGAATCCTGTTCGTGTTTTTATTCTGGATTTTTTGCTTACCAATTCAAGCAAGTGTTGCTATAGCGGCGATATGGCGGAGGAGCTGCCTATTGCCCGTTCTACGCTGTCGGAGCATTTAAAGGAGCTTAAGAATGCTGGGCTTATACAGGGTGAAATTAACCCTCCGTATATTAAGTATTGTATAAATCGTGAGAATTGGGAGGAGGCAAAGGTTTTGTTTGCTAACTTTTTTAAACGGTAAAAAAATTTAACTAAATATTTCGGGTATTCCCGAAATGATATAACTAATAAGCGTATGCATATAAAAATTTTAGGCACTGGCTGTGCCAAGTGTAAAACACTCGAAAAGCTTACCCGCGATGTGGTTGCTGAGAACGGTATTGATGCCACTATTACCAAGGTGGAGGATATAACCGAGATTATGAAGTACAATATTATGGCTACTCCCGCCCTTGTGGTTAACGAGAAGGTGGAGATTAAGGGACGTGTGCCTTCGGCTGCGGAGATAAAAGAGGTGTTGGCTAGGTATTAACAAACGTGAGTTTGATTTAAAAAAATGATGATAATTTTATTTACAATGATGTATTGTTATTTAGTGTGGCAATGGAAGGTTGGAATGATGGAATAATGGAACTGGAGCGAAGCGGAACTCGACGAAGTCAAAACAAGAGGTTAGATTTTTGCTTGTATCTTCCATTTTTGACTTCGCCGAACTCGTAAGCTCGGTTCCAAACTTCTATTATTCCATTAATTCAAGTAAAATAAATTGATATATAGATTAATACATTGTTTCTCATGACTAACTCACGTTAAATTAAAACATAACTATGAAACAAATTACAATTTTCAGCTTTGTGGTGCTTATGGTATTAAGCAGTATATCATGTAATGTACAAGGTGGTAAAAAGGAGAGTACACAAAGATCTATTTCAGCTAAGGTTGAGGTTTACTACTTTCATCTTGCCCGTAGGTGCAAAACCTGTTTGTCGGTTGAAGAGACTGCTAGAAAAGCCGTTGAAGTGCTTTACCCCGAAATGGTAAAAACTGGCGAATACGTATTTAAGGCTATAAATCTTGATGAATCCGAAAACAAAGTTTTTGCCGAGGAGCTGGGCATTGGCGGTCAAACTTTATTAGTTGTAAGCGGAAAAAATAGGCTTGATATAACCGATAAGGGCTTTTTGAACGCCCACGATCTTGAAAAGATGAAAGAGGAGATTCAGAAAGCTGTTGATCAGGCTCTAAAAGGTTAGTTCTTATGGAATTTTTACGAAGCATACTTGATAGCACACAATACTCATTTGTAACAGCACTGATTCTGGGGCTGATGACAGCTATCAGCCCTTGCCCTTTGGCAACAAATATTTCGGCAATTGGATTTATTAGCCGCAATATTGAAGACCGAAGACGGGTATTTATCAGCGGTTTGGTTTACACCCTCGGGCGTGCCATTAGCTATACGGCATTAGCCGTAATTCTTTATTTTGGTGCAAGTAAAATGCACGTTTCGATGCTGTTTCAGGGTTGGGGTGAAAAATTACTCGGCCCAGTGCTAATTGTGATTGGGTTGTTTATGCTCGATGTTATCAAAATCAACCTTCCTGCCTTATCTAATCTTACTCAAAAAATTGGCGAGAGGGGCAAAGGAAGTTATTGGAGTACACTTTTACTAGGAATTGTCTTTGCTCTTGCGTTTTGTCCGTATAGCGGGGTGCTTTATTTTGCTATGCTTATCCCTATTACAGTTGCAAGCGCAAGCGGGTTATATCTCCCTGTTGTGTTTGCCGTTGCTACAGGTTTACCTGTTATTCTGTTCGCATGGTTATTGGCTTATGCTGTAGGTAATGTGGGTAAACTATATAATCATATAAAGATATTTGAACTCTGGTTTAGGCGTGTGGTTGCCGTGATGTTTATTGGTGTTGGGGTGTATTATATTTTTGTAACAATTTGACAAATTGACAAATTGACAATGAGACAGTGAAACAGTGAGACAATGGGACAGTGGGGTAATTTGAGAATTTGAAAATGAAAAGAATAAAGATGAAAGTGAAAAGAGAAAAATGAAAAATGAAAAATGAAAAATGGAAAGGGGAAAGTGAAAAGGGGAAAGTAAAGGAATATGAAGAATAATAAGTATAAGTTGATTGGGGGTTTGAGGTTGGATTTTTTTGTTGAGTTTTTTAAGGATGCATATCATATTCTCCAGATAAGCACTCAAATATTTCTCAAATTGTTCCATTGTCTTATTGTCTTATTGTCTCATTGTCTCATTGTCAAATTTTCAAATTGTCTCATTCTCAAATTTTCAAATTAGTAATATGAATCTTGGAATATTTAAATCGCGCAGCTTTCAAATAGTTTTACTGCTTTTACCTGTTTGGTATTTGGTTTATCGCAATTTGCAACCATTAACCGATTGGTTTATCGATACGGTTTTGGGATTGGAAAAGGGGACTCGATTTACTGAATCGTTGCGATTCTTTATTTTCGAGATGCCCAAAGTATTGATGCTGCTTACGCTTATTATATTTTTTGTGGGCATTATCCGCTCTTACTTTTCGGCCGAACGTACAAGGAAGATACTTGAAGGTAAATCGACATTTACGGGTAACGTGC
The DNA here is from genome assembly GCA_013141385.1 of Bacteroidales bacterium. Classification (NCBI taxonomy): domain Bacteria; kingdom Pseudomonadati; phylum Bacteroidota; class Bacteroidia; order Bacteroidales; species Bacteroidales bacterium. Next base: position 53,422 of record JABFRB010000039.1, read on the forward strand.
TGGCTTCGTTGCTTGGCATTGTTACACCGTTTTGTTCATGTTCTGCAATTCCTTTGTTTTTAGGATTTGTGGAATCGGGTGTGCCATTGGGTGTTACCTTTTCGTTTCTGATTGCTGCTCCTATGATTAACGAGGTTGCTGTAATCCTTTTGTTTGGATTATTTGGCTGGAAAACGGCTCTTATTTATGTTCTAACAGGTTTAATTATTGCCATTTTTTCGGGTTGGACAATTGGCAAGTTAAAGCTTGAGCATTGGGTAGAAGATTGGGTTTACAAAACTCAATTAGGTAACGCAACCGATGATGAGGAAAAACAAACATTAGCCAACAGAATACGCTTTGGTTATGATGCTGTGAAGGAGATTGTTGGCAAGGTATGGATTTATGTTGCCATTGGTATTGCAGTGGGAGCAGGGGCACATGGATATGTACCGCAGGATTTTATGGCTTCAATTATGGGTAAATCGGTTTGGTATAGCGTGCCATTGTCCGTTCTGATTGGTGTTCCATTGTATTCCAATGCAGCCGGGATAATTCCTATTGTTTCGGTTTTGATTGAAAAAGGGGCTTCTCTTGGTACCGCATTGGCTTTTATGATGGCTGTTATTGGGCTTTCGTTGCCCGAGATGATAATTCTTAAGAAAGTACTTAAACTCCCGTTGATATTAACCTTTATTGGTATTGTAGCATCGGGGATAATGGTAGTTGGTTATCTATTCAACTTTATTTTTTAACAATTTAGCAAAGAATTCTCACGCTAAGTCGCAAAACCTCAAAGAAATTACTTGGTAGAAGTTATTTGAAGGCGATGAATGTGAAAGGAAACCATATGAAAGGCAATTACAAAATATGTTTTATTGAAAAACTTGGGAAGTTAGTAATAACAACAATTAATCAGCGCAAAGGGAAAAAACTTTTAGTTTTTTCTTCTTAGCGAAATTGGCGGCTTTGCGAGAAATATTAGAACGATAATAGCATGTATAATTGACATTTTTTTACTTTGTTATCCGATGAAAATTTGAATGACATCTGTTTTAGAATGTTTATTAATATTACGCTGCTCTGCAGCTTTGATCTCTATTTGTAAATTACTTACTACAAATATTTTGCTGCTCTGCAGCTTTTAAAGCGGTAGCACCGCGATAATATTTGTAGGAAAAATGATATATATATAAATAAGCCCTGTAGGGGTAATATATCTCAAAACCTTATTATGTAGTAATTATTAATTCTTAAAACATTTGCAAAATGGGAACAATTGCTGACGAAAAGGGCTGCCTTTGTGGTAGCGGTGAAAAGATTGTTATTGCCTGTTCTGGTGCTTGCGATTTAGGTCACATTACAGATCTTGTTGCCCGCAAGCTACGCGATAACAAGGTTTATAAGATGAATTGCCTTGCTGCGGTTGGTGCTGATATAAAACCAACTATTGAAGCGTTTAAAACGGCAAACCTTCTATTGCTCGATGGCTGTACAGTTGATTGCGGTAAAAAGATTCTGGACAAGGCTGGAATTACAAATTATCACTATTTGCGATTAACGGATCTTGGCTATGTAAAAGGGCAAACTCCTGTAACCGATGAGGTAATTAAAGCGGTGTACGAAAAGGCCGAAGTGCTTTAGAAAGTATTGTTTTTATGGAGCTTCGCATTAGGAGCGGGTATATTTAGATTCTTGGGATTGATATAAGAACAAAGCTAGAGGGTGAGAAATCCTTCTAGAAAGTGTAAGTTGAGTATTCTCTTATTTTTAAAATAAGAACCCAACTTATGTGTCGGGTTCTTATGGGTATCAAGAATTATAACTTTAAATCTCAAATATTATCTACTTTAAACCTTTAGTTAAATATCCTAATTGAGGTGTTTATTTAAGCACTAATTTTAACATTCTGATATGTAATGGGATCACCTTCAACCATTCGAACAATAAGTTTATGAAAAATGGTTTGCTTATGTATCGATCTGTTGATCCTAAAGCA
>JABFRB010000040.1 GCA_013141385.1 Bacteroidales bacterium
CCAAGCACGAAAAGTCGTCTTTAAACCTGCCTGAAAATTCTATTATGTTTTCCCCTGTAAACTTCATGCGTTCTATGGTTAGAATGCAAATCTAATAATAGTATTTAAATAAACACCTCAATTATTTTAATTGCAAAGGATCGTTCATAACTTGGGATATACTCAAAATATAGTTTAGCCTTTAGCCCATTTAAGTCAATAGTTGAAGTGCTATCGATAAGGTAGTACTCTGAGTTAATTGCAATATCAATAAAACATCCGCCATATTTAACCTTAACAGTTTGATCTGAAAGACGCTGACTAAATAGATCTAGTGATTTAACAGATGAATTTATCTCAAGATGAATATTATCCCGACTTAACTCTTTTGCTGTAATTCTTATACTCAAAGTATCGAATGAAATACTAAGGCCAAGTTTATGGTTAAGCAATGGCAGTGGTTTCTTCTCCCCAACCATAATCGCTTTAAAAGTGATATCCGATTTTTTCTTATCCGCTAATCCATTTAAATTGACAAAGTATTTTTCGCCATTTTCATAAACCTCAATCGTTGTATTGAAACCTTTAGCATTTGATTCAAACTCAGGAACTGAAATATGAGTTGTATATGTTGAATCTAAATAGTTGAGTACGAAATTACTGACATGATATTTTGCCGTTGTTAGTCCAAATATTGCCTTAACCAAACGGTAAATTGTATATTGCCGATTACTATGACTATTACTTTCATCAACCGAGGGATGCTGAATTTGCAAGCTATCGATATGATTACCAACTAAGAAATTGTAGTTTGAATTACCCTTTTCGCCCATTAGGTTGATTTTAGGGTTACTAATCCATATCTCAAGGGGATTAACTTTTAGAAAAACTAGGTCGGTGAAGTTTAATTTTGCCTCTGCCCTATTGATACTAAATAAGGTGTCCCTGTTTTCGGCTTTGGCAGAAAGATTTTCAACATAGATATTCTGGAAACCTGAAAAGCCAATCTTTTGGGCACTAATAGCAAGCCCATATCGATTTTTAATGCTTGAGCATCGGTTTTGGAAGATGATTTGAACGATACTATTACGAATCAGAAAAAAGATGATAATAAGAATAGCTAAAGCATATAGGAAATATCTGAAGATGCCCCTATTCCTCAATCTTTCTATTACAATATTAATATTCATTCAAAAATGGTCGATGATGCAAAGGTATAATTTTGATTCGCCTGTTAGAATAAAAGAGGCTGTCTGAATTTGAAAATTAATGATTGAGAATGATTTATTTGAAAATCCTTCAAAAATGAACTTAAGCAATTAATCATTTCAATAAAGAAATTACTCTTGTTCAAGAGTTCTTTAAAGATCTTGCTTGATGGTTTTCTTTGATCATATGTTTATTGAGAAATCTGAAAAAGTGGTTATCAGATTTCGAATAACATTGATGTTAGTGATAATCAGGTAAACGTGGTCTCAATCAAAATCATAAAGAAAAAGATCTTTTACTCACTAAAAATATAGAAAAACACCTAATGAAATATAACAATCTTATAAAACTTCACCGATTGGTTATATTGCTTATTTTTAACTTGATTTTATGAGCAAAATGTTACTTTTTCTTTTAAACATCCATTGAATTTTTCAAAGGAGTTTATGTTTACCCGTTTTGCTAAAAAATAGTTCAACTATAAAATATTAAAGAGAATGCAAAAAGAATATTTCACATAAAAATCACAAAATTTTCGCAGGGATTACAAGGAATATAAATCATTAAATCAGCATTTTTATTGTCATCATGTAAAGCCTTCTTTTTGAAAACCTCTTACAATTACCAACATATTTAAATTTTTTTTACAGTTACTAGTGAGTATATAAACCTAACAACTAAATCTATGAAAATTAAATTACTTATTTTACTACTGGCATGTACCAGTTACCTTTTTGCTCAAAAGGAAACGAGTATTCCTTTAAAAAATAGCAAATCAGGAATTGAAATTTTGCAAAAGAGAGTTGATGGCTTTCAGCTTAATTTCAATATTTCTTCGTTGAACTTAAAAAACAAACAAACCTCCGAAGGTTTTTTTGAAGAACTTGAGGTAGATGGGTTAACAAAAGTATATAGCATGGGAAACCCAGGAATACCATCAGTAAGTAAACTCATTGAAATTCCTATTGGAGCAACGTACAAAGTAAACATTATTAGCTATAATGTTGAGGTTATTGATCTTAATGACTTCGGAATTAAAGAAAAAATTGCTCCTGCACAACTTTCCGTTTCAAAAAATGATGATCCTAAGAGTGTAAAATTCTATTACAATAAAGAAACTTATAAGCAAATAGGATTTATTGAAAAGAATATAGCCACTATCGAAGATATTGGTATAATGAGAGATACAAGATTAGGTCGGTTAGAATTATCTCCAATACAGTATAACCCTGGTGAGAATAAAATAAAAGTGTTCAATAACCTTGTAGTTGAGGTAAATTTTTCTGGAAGTACTGATGCAAATAAAGAGAATAGTAAGTACTCTTCATACTTTCAGAGTATTATTGAAAAGAATGTAATAAACAACACTCCTAGTTCAAAAGCCCTATTAGGTGGTAGCCCAATTAAGTATATTATTATTTCCGACCCAATGTTTTCAACTACTTTACAACCTTTTATTGAATGGAAAAAGAAAATGGGATTTATTGTAGTGGAAAAGTATACGAATGATGCTGCTGTTGGAAACACAACAACCTCTATTAAATCGTACTTACAAAGTCAGTATACCTCCTCTGCCGATGGTATACCCCAAACTTTCTTACTTCTTGTTGGTGATGTGGCACAAATTCCTGCTTTCCCAGGAACCATTTCAGGGGAAGATCACATAACAGATCTTTACTATGCCGATTATACAAATGATAATTTGCCAGATATATTCTATGGACGGTTTTCTGCAACCTCTGTTGCTCAATTGCAACCCCAAGTTGACAAAACGTTACAAGTGGAACAAGCACAGATGCCCGATAAAAGCTATTTAACCAATGTAGTTCTTGTTGCTGGTGTTGATGCTACTTATGCCCCAACTTGTGGTAATGGTGCAATTAATTATGCTAACCAATACTATACAAATGCAACCAACGGCATAAATTCATACTTCTACCTATATAATAATACTAGTGGAGTTATGGCTTCTAACAACTCTGGCGCTTCTGCATCTATTCGCGATAAGATTAACCAAGGTGTTTCCTTCGTAAACTATACAGCGCATTGCAGTTCCGATGGTTGGTCCGATCCAAGTTTTTCAATATCACATGTTTCTGGCTTAACAAACCAGAATAAATACCCTCTTATTATAGGTAACTGCTGTCAATCTGCAAAGTTCGAATTATCGAGTTTTGCTGAGGAAATACTAAGAGCACAAAATAAAGGTGCCGTTGGTTATATCGGAGGTTCAGATTATACTTACTGGGACGAAGATTACTGGTGGGGCGTAGGATTAACATCCAGCGTAACCGCAAACCCAACCTATGAGGCTAGTGGATTAGGTGCTTATGATAGATTTTTCCATTTAAAAGGAGAAACTGAAACTAATTGGTATATCACACAAGGACAAATGGTGGTTGCTGGAAACCTAGCCGTGGAATCATCAAGTTCTACAAGGAAAAAATACTATTGGGAGATATATCATTTAATGGGCGATCCTTCTCTTACACCTCCCGTTTCAGTTCCTACAGCACTAACTGCTACTCATCCAAGTAGTGTTACCGTTGGTACTTCAACCTTTAGCGTTACAGTTGAGAAGAATTCATTTGTTGCATTAACAATGAATGGAAATCTAATTGATTCTAAGCTATCCAATGCTTCCAACAATGCAACACTTTCTCTTACCAAGTTAACCTCATCAGGAACTCTTGATATTGTTATAACCAAGCAAAACAGGACTCCTTATATTGCTCAAGTAACAGTAACCGGTGGAGTTAATGATCCCCAAGCTCCAACTACCCCAACCAATTTAGCCGCTTCAAATGTAGCACAAACAACCTTAACGCTTACATGGACAGCATCAACTGATAATATTGGTGTTACCGGATATGATGTTTACAAGAATGGTTCGTTCCTTGCAAACTCGGCTAGTACAACCTACAATGTTGCTGGTTTAACTGCTTCTACAAGCTATTCATTTTATGTGAAAGCGAAAGATGCCGCTGGCAATGCTTCAGCTGCTAGCAACACAGTAAATGTTACCACACTTGCTATTCCTTCTTTAAGTCTACCTGTAACTGAGAACTTTGCATCCTCAACTTTACCAAGCCAGTGGACAACCCAAAATACAGGAACAGGTATTACAGAACGTTGGAGCATGTCCAATACAGCAAATGCAGGTGGAGCAGCTTACGAATTGATGTGTACATACCAGCAGATTAACCCTGCCACCACCAGAATTATTACCCCAGCAGTTAATACAGTTGGAGTTAGCACTGTAACTTTCTCATTCAAGCACATGCTTAATGCTTATGCAGCGGGTGTTACTTTAAGACTTCAAACCTCGAATGATAAATCAACATGGACAAATACCAGCTGGTCTGTTGCTACCACAGCAACCGATATAGCTGCAACCACAGTTAGTGTTCCTGTTACTACAAACCTAAACTCAAATACTACCTACTTCGCTTTGGTTGCTGATGGGGACCTATACCAAATTGACTACTGGTATATTGACAATATCTCAATAACAAGCGGTGGTGGTTCAACAGTTCCAACCGTTACAACCAACACCGTTTCAAATATCACTTCCACTTCAGCTACCAGTGGTGGTAACGTAACCTCCGATGGTGGTGCAACTGTTACCGAAAGAGGTATCTGCTATGCAACTACAGCCAACCCAACAACAGCTAATAGCAAGGTTACCAGCGGCACTGGAACGGGTACATTTACAGCAACTATGACAGGTCTTACTGTAGCTACATACTACGTTAGAGCTTACGCAATCAACTCCAATGGAACTGCATATGGATCACAACAGTCATTCACAACTTCAACTGGTGGCTCAACAGTTACTATTGGTACAGGAACATCAACCCAAGGATACCCACTAAGCTGCTACTATGGCTATGAGAGAAGTGCTTCGCTTTATACCGCTGCTGAGGTTGGTACAACTGGAACAATCAATATGGTTGAGTGGTACCCAACAATAACACTTTCATACAACGTTCCTGTTAAGATTTACATTAAAACAACCACCGCTACTACAATTACTGCTTCAACTTGGGCAACAGCAATTTCGGGTGCTACATTAGTTTATAACGGTACAATGGCTGGAACAACTGCTAGTGCATGGAAGGCATTCAGCCTATCTACACCATTTAACTATACCTCAAATAACGTATTGGTTCTTGTTGAGACGAACTACACGGGAACTGGTGCAGGTACAAGTACAGGTCCAGCTTGTCGTTACACTTCTGCTACAAGCAAGCACATGTACATCAGAGCCGATAACTCTGCACCTACGGGAACAGCAACAGTTTCAAGTTACCGTCCTAATATTAGGGTAACATTTGCGCCCAAAGGTGCAACATTGCAGAACAATGACGTTGAAACTAAATCTGAAATTCCTACAACTATTTCTGTTTACCCTAACCCAACCTTTAATTCCATTACTATTAAAGTAAATAATGAAACCATAACTGGAGAGGCTAAAATTTTCAATAGTATAGGGGCTTTGGTAAAAATAGTTCGTATGGATAGTAATGAAACGACAGTAGATGTTTCGGATCTTTCTTCAGGTGTTTACATCATTTCAATGGATGATGCAAAGAAACCAATGTTTACCCGTTTTGTTAAAAAATAAAGTAGAATGGGAAAATGTTTAATTCGGCAATAAATCATTAAATAGTCAAGTTAAAAGGTGTCTCAAAAATCGAGACACCCTTTTTTATGGTGATAAACCAAGAGGAATTAACTAAAATAACGTCAGTTCGACGTAAGAAAAAATTTAAATACTATATTATCAGCGTTTTACTTTATTGGGAGAAATGGAATGATGGAACCGAGCTTGCGAGTTCGCCGTAGGCAAAAATAGAATATTGGAAGAAAAAAGTTAGAAGTAACCCCAATATTCCATTATTCCAGTCTTCCAAAAACATAGTATTAATATTAAATCCAGTAATTGTAAATGAAAGTATTCACATAAAGCACACATCCTAGAAGTTATAGTTTACTCTTACTAAAAATCTGCTATTACTTACTGGATCCATTTTATCAGTTACTTTATGCTTTGCATCCCATGCTTTGCCATAAACAGCTGTTGTAAGCATGTATTCAAAGGCAAGCACTAAAGCATCTGCTTTATAAACTACTCTGGGAGATAACCTAAAAATATGGCTTAAATCATCGTTAAGGTTGTAATCCTTAATTGTTGCATAATTATCATCGGCACCAAAAATTTTTTGGTAACCAGTGAATACGCCAATTGACCATTTATCAATATCTTGCTGAATATCACCCCAAACACTAAGAGTTTTAAGGTTTGTATAGCTGTAATCATCATTCACACTATTTGATCCTGTTTTCATACCATACCCACCAATCATATTAAGGAAAGTTAGGTTCTGCCCATAAACTGCTTCTAATTTAATACTTGTTGAAGCAGGTTTTATCATTAAAAAGGCATGTAAATCATACGAACCAATGGTTTTATTGGTTACCAATGTATCTTTATCATCATATAACCTAGGGGTTAACCATTTGTAACCAGTAGTACATCCTGCCATAAACTCCTTACGATTTCCTATTGATAACTGTACCTGAATATCTGGTTTTCCAGAATAGCGTTGCGCATCGTATGGACCTCTTGAGCGATGATAACCATGTATAACCGCCGCTCCAGTTAACCTAAATACTGATGAAACATGATAGGTGTATTTGATTTGACCCGATCTGTTAAGTGAATGGAACGGTGCTCCTCCACCAAATGATATTGTACCCGGAATCATCTCGGTTAAAATTAAGGGATGCCAGTAATTACCAAATAGTAGTTCCGATTTTTCCCATTTAAGGTTAATCATGGCATGTCTAAGCCTCAGCATTTGAATATAATCCTGCTTTGTGCCAAAGAAATCCATTTCGATCAAACCTGTAGATTTTGCACCCAAAAAATCGGGACCCGAAATTTTTACCCCTAACCTAGATGTTACGCTAGTCATCTCAAGCATTGATTTAATATTTACATCTTTCCCATTTTTATCAAATTGTGGTTTTGATGGGTAAAAATAGAGTTCCCCGTCCCTAGTGTCTAATGACTTATAGGTATCTAAATAAATATCATAGGCTATAAATCCATACGGTTTAATTTCAAACCTGGGTTTTGCTGGTTCCTGTGCATTAATGTTATTTATTACAAAAAGTAAAACAATAGGTATGTACATCAATACTACTATTTTTTTCATTGATTTAGTTTTCATTATTAAATTACTTATAATCTGTGTATTAATAAGTCTAGTTGTTTTTTAAAAAACATGCAAAAGTGTAAATAGTTTGGCTAATAAAAAAATTGCTACTTTTAAACGTTTAAGAAATCCGAGACTGATTAGCAATGAGATTTTTATTAAGACTACTGATTCTGGTTTGCATTCCTGTTTCTCTTAAAGCTATTTCGAATGATACGCTGAGAGTTATCAATTTCCCTAAACACATTCATTTCTATACTAAACTTGGGCCTAATTTTTCTCAGGTTGAGATTCAAAATCCGGATATTCCTAAAAACCTTCTTTTTAAACCAAACCCCCAGCCAATGTTTGGTTTTGGCTTTTCATACTCTTGGCTAGGAATTGGTGTAAGCTTTTTATTGCCATCGGATTCCGAAACAGATAAAAAGTATGGTAAAACCCAAAAATTCGACTTTGAGGCTCACTATACCATGCGGAAATTGATGATAGATCTTACCATCAAAAATTACAAAGGATTTTACTTTTCGAACCCAGATAGTTACATCGATAATTGGAACAATGGTGATCCCTACCCCCAAGCACCCAATTTGCAAACTGTTTCACTTGCGGCATCCTTTGCATACATTTTCAGCCCCAACAGATATTCGTCAAATGCTGCATATTCATTTACCAAGGCAATGCGCCGTAGCGGCGGAAGTTGGATGTTTGGTGGCTTTTTCTCAATAAACGGTGTAGCCTCAGATACATCAATTGTACCTAAAATTGTAAAACAGTACATTGATCCAAAACTTGATTTAAGGGGTGCTATATTCTCTAACCTAGGCGCATCATTTGGCTACTCGCATCTATTTACAATTTACAAAAAGAACTTTATCTCATTCACTCTACTTCCTGGGCTATCACTTCAGCAGGTAACACAATACCCATCCTCCAACGATTCTATAAGAAAATATAATACCCTGTCGCTTCGCACAATTTTCCGTGCTTCTATCGGTAGAAATGGCGATAGGTTCTACTGGGGGTTGAATGTTTACGTTGAAACATCCTCCTTTAAGCATGAGGCGTCACAGCTAAAACTCAGCTCGGGTCATGCCGAATTTTTCTTAGGATATCGGCTTAATACTTCCAAATGGAGGTTTATGAAGAGGGTTGATAGGGTAATTCATCCGCGTTTTATGAGGTTTGCTACAGGGAATCCTCCTGATAGAGGATAGTTAGAGTATATTTTTAAAGTGATATTTTTACTACTGACTCTTCCAAATTCGCAAGAACTAGAAGAGTCACAACATTAATACCCAATTGCTATATACCCAAAACTATTCCCCTATTCCATTTGCCAATCCAAACCCCTTTTATAAATTTGATGTTTTAAAAAACTAATCAGTATACCAAATGAATAAACGACTATTATTTATTACAGCATCAATACTACCATTGATGTTTTTTTCATGCACCTCAAAACAGGAGAAAATGGAAAATAAACTGCGTGATTTAATCACAAAGCTTGAGGCTGAAATAGTACCTCTATCAAAGGAAGAGAATATTACAAGCTGGGATGCATCAATTTCGGGAAAAGACGAAGATTATCAAAAATCGGCTGATGCCAAAATCAAAATTACAAAACTCTATTCCGATACAAACCTTTTTGCACAGCTAAAGGAGATAAAAGAGTCGGGTTTAGTAAAAGATTCTATTCTTTACCGCCAGATGGAAATTCTCTACCCTCTTTTTCTACAAAATCAGGTGAACAAGGATCTTCTTGAGAAGGTTATAAATATGGAATCTGAATTAGAGAAAAAGTATTCCAACTTTAGAGCCGATATAAATGGTAAAAAGGTTTCTGATAATGAAATTGAAGGTGTTCTATCATCATCAATCAACTCTAAGGAACTTGAAGCGGCATGGAAAGCTCACAAGATGATTGGTAAAGAAGTCTCGGCAGATGTTATTGCCATTGTTAAGCTAAGAAATCAAATAGCCAAAGAACTTGGCTACGAGAATTACCATACAATGAATATGACCTTGTCGGAGCAAAATCCAACCGAAATACTTTCACTCTTTAATGAACTTGATAGCCTTACAAAAAATACTTTTGCTGAGCTAAAAGGTGATATTGATACTTACTTTGCAACAAGATATGGCATTGCAAAAGAAAAACTGATGCCTTGGCATTATCAGAACAGATTTTTCCAAGAAGCACCAAAAATTTACGATGTTGATTTGGATCAGTTCTATAAAGATAAAAACTTAGTAGAATTAACTTCAAAATTCTTTAGCGGAATCAATCTAAATGTTGATGAACTCATTAATAAATCTGACCTTTTCGAGAAACAAGGTAAAAATCAACACGCTTACTGCACAGATATTGACAGGAATGGCGATGTTAGGGTACTTTGTAATGTTAAACCCACTATGGGTTGGATGAATACCATGCTTCATGAGTATGGACATGCTGTTTACTCAAGATACTATGATCCTCAAAAACCTTACCTATTCCGGGATGCTGCCCATACTTTTACAACTGAAGCAATTGCTATGATAATGGGTCGTTTCGCCAGTAATCCACAATGGATGCTTGATATGGGTGTCATCAATGCCGATCAAAAAGATAAGATTGCTGATGTTTGCGGTAAATCACTCCGCCTTGAACAGCTAACATTCAGCCGTTGGGCACAGGTGATGTATCGTTTTGAGAAAGCGATGTATGCCGATCCTGATCAAGATCTTAATGCATTATGGTGGACTTTAGTCGAAAAATATCAATTACTCAAGAAACCCGAAGGTCGCAATGAACCAGACTGGGCCTCAAAAGTTCACGTTGCTCTTTATCCTTGCTACTACCATAACTACCTAATGGGTGAATTACTCGCTTCTCAACTATTCTACTACATTTCCAATAATGTACTAAAGAATAACGATTACAAAAATGTTAGCTTTGTGAACCTCCCCGTAGTTGGAAACTATCTTCAAGAAAAGGTATTTAAACCAGGTGCCTACTATCAATGGAACGAAATGATTCAACGCGCAACTGGCGAAAAACTTACTGCTAAATACTACGCTAAGCAGTTTGTAGAAAAATAGAGTAATTAAACGATCGAATTATAAAACCGTCTTACTAATCAATAGGGCGGTTTTTTTTGCAAAAAATATCTCACGCAAAGTCGCTAAGCCGCAAAGAAGATAAGATAGATGTGAAATATAATATGGCTAGATTATACCAAATTGAGTCTATGTTTATGCACAAAAGCAAAAAATTTTTAGTTTTTTATTCTTCGCGAACTTGGCGACTTTGCGAGAATTATTAGTGCGAGAATAGCATGTTTAATTGATATTTTATTTTCAAAAGAAATATCTACTAATTTATGTTCCTAAGTAGTTACCTTAAAAATTGTAAATATATGAAACACCCATGTTGTAGACCAATGCAACAGAGCAACTTGCGAACTCAACGAAGTTAAAAGGAGATGAACAAAATATGGGTGTTCCATCGTTGCAAATAGGTATCACTCTAAAAAAAGGTGACAAACAACCAATTACATACATAACTTAAATTTTATTCGAATGAAAAAATTACTCTCAATCATCTACCTAACAATACTAAGCAGTTTTGTGTTTGCCCAAGTCGATGAAGGACTGCTTACAATAGATAGAATCTTTAACTCTCCCGAGTTTCGCTCACAGCGAAGTGGATCAACTGAATGGCTACCTGATGGAAATGGCTATACAGCCCTTGAGCCCTCTGCAACCATAAAAAACGGTGAGGACATTGTAAAGATTGATCCTAAAACGGGTACTAAGATAATTCTAGTTTCTGCTGAGAATCTTACTCCTCACGATTCAAAAGAACCATTATCAATTGAGAGTTACTCGTGGTCACCAAATGCCTCAAAACTAATAATCTTCACCAATGGAAAAAAGGTATGGCGCTATAATACCAAGGGAGACTATTGGGTTTTCGATTTAGCCAGTAAATCGCTTTACCAACTTGGCAAGACTTTACCAGCATCAAGCCTTATGTTTGCCAAAGTATCACCCGATGGAACAAAAGCAGCTTACGTTTCGAAGCATAATATCTACGTTGAAGACTTGACAAATCATGAAATTAAACCATTAACAACCAACGGTTCAGAAACACTAATCAACGGAACATTCGATTGGGTATATGAGGAGGAGTTCGATTGTCGTGATGGTTTCCGCTGGAGTCCCGATAGCAAACGTATCGCCTACTGGCAACTTGATGCTTCTGGGGTAAGAGATTTTTACATGATAAATAATACCGATTCACTCTACTCCTACATTATACCAGTTCAGTACCCCAAAGCAGGTCAAACATTATCGGCATGTAAAGTGGGTGTTATCAGTGCTGATGGTGGTGAAACTGTTTGGATGAAATTTCAGGGCGATCCACGTAGTAATTATGTTCCTAGAATGGAATGGGCAGCCTCATCCGAAGAAATTATTATGCAGTATATGAATAGGGATCAGAATACAAACCAAGTCATTTTAGGAAATGTAACTACTGGAAATTTAACCAATATTCTAACAGATACAGATGCTGCATGGCTTGATGTTGTTGATGATTTAAAATGGCTTGATAATGGCAAATCATTTACATGGATAAGTGAACGTTCCGGGTGGAAACAGATGTACAACGTTTCTCGTGATGGAAAAACAATAAAACCCATAACTAATGGAAATTTTGATATAATTGAGATTAAGCTGATTGATGATAAAAAGGGTTATATCTACTACATTGCTTCACCTGATAATGCTGCTCAAAGGTATTTATGGCGCACAAAGATTGATGGTAAGGGCAAGCCTGAAAAGTTAACCCCAGTGCAATATAATGGCACTAATACCTATGAAATATCTCCCAATGCAGCATGGGCAATTCATACCTATTCTGGATTTAATACACCTACAGAAATCTACCTAATATCACTACCAGATCATAAAATAGCCAAGCAGGTAGTTGATAATGCCAAGTTGAAAGCAAATTATGCCAAACTAAAAAAACTGCCCATAGAACAAATAAAGGTTACCATTGATGGTAATGTTGATATTGATGGGTATATGATTAAACCTTATAACTTCGATCCTACCAAGAAGTACCCTATTCTTTTCTACGTTTATAGCGAACCATTTAATACAACTGTTAACGACCGTTGGGGAGGTAGTAACTATCTATGGCACTTAATGCTTGCACAAAAAGGGTACATCATAATGTCTTTTGATAATAGAGGTACACCAGCTCCTAAAGGTCGCGAATGGAGAAAGTCGTTGTATCTTAAGATTGGAGTTATGAACTCATCTGATCAAGCAAAGATTGCTACTGAAGTTGGTAATAAATTCAACTTTGTTGATACAAGTCGTTACGGTGTTTGGGGCTGGAGCGGCGGTGGTTCAGCAACTCTTAATGCAATGTTCCGTTACCCGGATATCTATAAAACAGGTATAGCAGTTGCACCTGTTGCTGATATTCATCTTTATGATGCCATTTATCAGGAAAGATTTTCCAGCACTCCACAACTTCATCCAGAGGTTTACACCCAAGGCTCTCCAATTACTTTTGCGCAAAATCTAAAGGGCAACCTACTTATTGCTCATGGCACTGGTGATGATAATGTTCACTATCAGGGTACCGAAAAACTGTTCAACAAACTGATTGAGAATAATAAGCATTTTACAATGCTTGTATATCCAAATCGTTCACATAGCATTAGAGAGGGAAAAGGAACAACCATTCATCTCTATAATGAACTAACACGCTACCTATTACAAAACCTTGAACCAGGAGGGAAATAAGATCGTCTTTGAAATATCATTAACAAAATAGAAGAGGAAGTTTCGATTACGAAGTTTTCTCTTCTTTTTTTCGCCAATTATTATAAATTAAGTAGATAATGAATCCTGTACCGAGTGCAAGTAAAAGATATGCTAAATAATGTAAAATTTGATCTTTAATTGAATAGGCATAGAAACCAACAATAGCAAGAATGATATTCCAGATCCCCGCACCAACAGCAGTGTATAATACAAAATCGCGCAGCTTCATTTTGGCTAATCCCGCAGGTATTGAAATCAGGTGTCTAATTCCCGGAACAAGACGCCCTATAAATGTAGAACTCTTACCATTTCTTATAAAATAGTTCTCCGCATGTTCAACCTTTTCCTTTGTTACCATAAGAAGATGAGCAAACCTTGTATCTGCAAACTTATATACCAAAGGACGACCTAAATATTTTGCAAGAAAGTAATTGAAAAGAGAACCTAACAGAGCACCAATTGTTCCTGATAGTATTACAAGCCAAAAACTTAAATCACCTTGTGCCGCCTTATAAGCAGCAAATGGAATTACAACCTCCGAGGGTAATGGAATAAAAGTACTCTCAATTGCCATTAAAAGAGCAATAGTGAAATAATTCATGTTGGCCATGTACCAATCAAAGAGGGTTTGAAAGAATTCCATCATAATAAACAGATTTTGAAATAAGGTGTCAAAGATAAACAACAATTTGATTTTTGAAGAGGTTACATTTTAGCATAAATCAGAGGAAACAATTCAACATCTACTTAAGAATCTGATTCAACTTGGCCTCAAGTTGCTTAACATTTGATGGGCGAGAAATTATTTTTAGCGAATTATCTACTAAAAGCAGTACAGGCGTACCATCTACATTATACTCTGACAATATTTTACTCTTCCCATTATCGGATTCTAAAGCGTTTATCCATTTGTATTTCTTTTCTTTAATTACTTTTTGCCAACCATCAATTTCATCATCAATGCAAATTGCAACTATTTCGAACCCTTTACTTTTAAATTTGCGGTAGATTTTAACTAATTCTGGCATCATTTGGGTACAATGAGGGCACCACATTGACCAAAAAAAGATAAGCCTATAATTCGCATTTACCTTTGATAATTTAATATCTTTCCCATCAAAAGTCTTTATTTTAAAATCGAAGACCTTTGAACCAATTTCATTTTTACCAAGAATACTAAAGCGAGTTCGCTCTTCGGGTGATAATTTCATTGGTTGCAGACCTCCAAAAGAGTCATTAAACAAGTATCTAGTGGTTGCATCGTAGTCTGTTTCAATATAGTTTCTAAAAAGGATGCTTCTAAAACTGCTTTTAATACAAGTATCAGCATTAAGATTCATTACTTTTTTTGAAGCAGCAATAAAGGATGAATCTTGCTGTTCTTTAGTAAATTTCTCGTCAAAGAACAGTTTAATAAACTCCCATAGTTTAAGCTCTAGCTCAGGTGAATTTACTAACCTCGCATCGTTTAGATTTACCTCATTCCACCAATTATCTATTAAATTCTTCTTACTTTCAATCATCGATAAACCATTTACGGGTAACGGTTTTAACTCAAGAAGAATTAAATGCGATGCGTATAAATTAGGATTTTCACTTACCAATCTCTTAGATGTCCAGTAAAGATCGGTCTTAACCTTTAAAAACTCAGTGTATAGAATTTTACTAAATACTGAACTATCTGGGTAATAATCTATTAATGAATTTAAATGCCATAGCTGCTGCTTAAATTTTTTTCTTATACTTTGATATTTAATGAATATCTCATTCTCTTTTGATTCTAGCGATTTAAGGCTATCTTCCGCAGCAAATACAACAGTCTCAAGGGATATTTGAGGTTCATCGGTTATTATAAAATCAAAATTTATACTCTTTCCAATTGCTAGTTTATATATTCCTTGCGTATAACCTGCTGGTAAAGTAAACCTAAATAACCAAGGAGATATTTGTGTTGTTGAATCAACTAGTTTTATGTCGGATTTTAGATAAAGAAAAAGTTTAACTTTTTTTGAATTAGTCTGTTTAACCCTAATTTGAACACTAACCTGCGAGTACAGGTTTGAAGTAATAAGAAATAAAGTAAAGGTTAAAAGACGCAGATATCCCATAGAAATTGATGTTTTAATCAAGCGAATAATGCAGAAACTGACCGAATGGAACTCAGCGGAGCTAATCCATCTCTTTAACTAGATTCCGGGACTTCGCCCGGAACCGAGTTTACGAGTTCGACGAAGCCAATAACAATGGAGTGAATTTTGCTTATAGGTAATATAGCGAATATACATTATATTTTCTTTATTGGTCTATACATCTTCATTTTTCCTTTAATAATTGTGCTGATGTCAAGGGTGCTTAAACCTACTTTTCGTCCAGAAAAACCAGTATTCTGGTGAGCCAGTTCAAAAACTCCTTTTCCCAATACTCTATATACTATGGCAGTATGATGCTCCATTGATTCAGTGTAAGTGGCATTCCCTTTTTTGTATTTTACCTTAACACCCTCAAATTGTATTAGATCACCAGGGTATACCGTTTCTTCTTTAGGGTTTATAAGTTTTCCGTACTTGTATTCTAAATCCCATTGAGCATTTACTCGAGTTAATGCCTGATTTGCCAAATCCCAGCACTCTCCCCTATCTACTTTCTTACCAATTGTTGTTTTAACATAATCGATAATTTGCTTATTAATATCTGGAATACTATCCTGTGCATTGCTCTGTTGGAAGAAGAAGGAGAAGCAAATTGATATAATGAAATATTTTAAACAGGATAAATGGTTAATTTTAATCATAAAGTCATTTTTTTAAAACCTAAATCATGCCTAATAATTATCTTTCTCTAAATGAAGAATTAGTTTTTTTCGAAGTTCTGAAGGTTTGAAGGGTTTAATTACAAAATCATTCATTCCAAGACTATATATCTTATTCTGAATATCTTGCATTGCCGATGCTGTTAGAGCAATTATGGGTATTTCTTTTTTATAATCGCTCCTTTTTCTTATTTCAATGGTTGCTTCGTAACCACTCATAATAGGCATCTCTAAGTCCATAAGTATAAGATCGAAATGCTCCTTATCAAGTTTTTCAAGCGCCACTAGCCCATTTTCTGCATGATCAACTAAAATGCCCCATTTTGTTAGAAACCTTTCAGCTATTATTTTGTTTATATCGTTGTCTTCAACAATAAGTATTTTATAGCTTTTTGAGAATTCTTTCTCGGGGATTAGTTTAGCCGTTTCCTGTAATTGAAGTGCTGATAGCTCTGATTTTGAAAATTTAATAGAAAAATAAAAAGTAGAACCATACCCCAACTTACTTTTAACTTTAATAGTTCCTCCAAGTAATTTGATTAACCGCTGGGAAATTGCCAAACCTAGGCCAGTTCCACCATAACTACGTGTAGTTTCAGCATTTGCTTGAGTAAATTCTTTAAAAATTATTCCTAGTTTATTCTTTTGTATCCCAATTCCAGTATCAGAGATAGCAAAATGGACAGTTGTTGAATTTTGAAGATTTTTTTCAACTTTAAGTGTTAGGCTAACATTGCCTTTTTCTGTAAACTTTAACGCATTACCCACAAGATTGGTAAGCACTTGGTTTATTCTTACAGGATCCCCAATCAGATTTATTGGGATATCACTATCAATATAAGCTAGTAATTCTATCCCCTTTTCTTTGGCAAGATGGTCGAAACTATTCCTTAACCCTTCAGCAATTGCCTTTAGATTGATATTTACTTTGACCAGTTCGATTTTACCAGCTTCGATTTTACTATAATCAAGAATATCATTAAGTAGGGCTAAAAGATTCTCGGCAGAATACTTTAATGCGTTTAGACTATCCATCTGTTCCAGTTTAGGATCTTCCTGAATTAGCAGATTTGTCATGCCTATAACAGCATTCATAGGAGTTCTAATTTCATGGCTCATTGTAGATAAGAACTGCTCTTTAGCCTTACTTGCACCTTCCGCTAAAATTTTTGCATGTATAAGTTCCTCTTCAACAAGCTTCCGTTGAGTTATATCGCTCATAACAATAAGTAAGCACTTCTCGCCTTGAATATTAATTATTTCGGCAGAGAATAAACAGATAAGCACCTCATCCTTAATATTCTTAATATGAATCTCAAAATCAGTAATTTTTCCGATTTTAGCTATTTCATTTTTTAATTCCTCTCGTCTTTCAATTTCCTTGAAAATACCAATTTCCTTAGAAGTATGACCTATTACATTTTTACGCTTTAATCCTGTTGTAATAAGGAATGTATCATTAACATCAATAAAACGACCCTCTTCGAATGTGCTAATAGTCATCATCACTGCACTCGTATTGAAAGCTTTGGCAAATTTTTCCTCTGAAAGAATAATCGCTCTTTCGGCTTTTATCTTTTCTGAAACATTTTGATTTATAACAAAAAAAACATCCTTATTACTCCAAATGCCCTTGAACATCCTAGTTTCAACAGGAATTTTAATATCATTATTGGATAAAAGAGTAGATGAGAATACCTCCTTTTTATTCTGATTTACATTGCTAATTATTGCATTAATATCAAGGTTTGAATCGGCAAAAATTAAACTTGAATAAGGTTTAAGTAATAGTTCATGCTCTCGAAAACCAAGTAAATCAATAACCGCCTGATTTGTTTGAATAATATTCCCTCTTTTATTTAAAATGAAAATCAAATCCTCGAAAGTATTAACCAATAGTTTGAAATTCTGTTCCTCCTGAATTAACTTATATTCTGAGTCTTTTTGAAAAGAAATATCGAAACATGAATCAAGTAATGCAGGTTTATCCTCCCATTTAATTAAGGATACATGGGATTTAATCCATTTGAGTTCGCCTTTTTTTGTTTGTATTCTATAGGTAAAACTCTTGGAGGATTTCTGACGAATTTCTTGGAAATTATTATTGAATAGTAGTTTTATTAACTTTTTATCCTTGTGATGAACTATATCAATGAAATTTAATGATTTAAGCTCATCCGATGTATATCCAATAAGATTACAGAAACTGGGATTATTAAAAACTATCTTAAAATCTTGAACAATATAAATTCCACCCTCACTACTCTGGGTAATACTATGTAATAGTTTATTATCTTTTTTAACTGCTTCGAGTTCAGCCTTTAATCTATTTATTTCGGAAACATTATTTTGTTTTGATTCGGGCATTTTAATTTATTTTCTAGCCATTAAATTAGTTGCAAAAGATATAAAAAAAATGGCTACTCTCATAATGGACAATTTAAAAATCAACTTAAATGGGATAACATCTATTATGTTTTTTAGTTCAAATTCAAAGAGTATACATAACTACTCACGTATTTTTAATGAAACTCTATTGTTAATTTAACTTCTCTCAACTCACGAGTTCGTTTCTAGATGCATATTGCTAGACAATTGATTATGATAGTTTTGATTAATGCAATAGACAAACTAAATAATTACCCATGTTAGATATAATTATATATATCAAGTAAATAACCATCTAATAGGATATGACACCGAGAACTAGTTTCCACTGATTATATTAATACTCAAAATATCAATAATTTACGATTTACAACAAGACAACATGACATAATTACGACATTAATAATGCCAATATGTCTTAAAAATTCTATTGGCACATTCCTTGAATAAACTATATCAGCAACCAAAATATTACGGATGCATAAAAATAATAAATGTTAAACTTGAATATGGAGGATTAAACCATGATTCCGATGATTAGACGTAAATCGATGTTACCAAACTTAACCGATGGATTTTTTGGTGACGACCTGTTTGCAAGATTTTTTGAAACACCTGCAAACACTACAGTACCTGCTGTAAATATCAAAGAAGGTAAAGAGGACTTTGCAATAGAAGTTGCTGCACCAGGCTTTGATAAGAAAGACTTTAAAATTGACCTAAACAACAATGTTTTGGAAATCTCCAGCGAGAAGGAAGAAAAGAATGAAGAAAACAACGATAAAATGATGCGTTGTGAATTTAAATATGCTTCATTCAAGAGGTATTTCACTCTCCCTGATAGCGTTGAATCTGACAAGATTAAAGCTACCTATAAAGACGGTATTCTTAATGTTGTAATCCCTAAAAAGGATGAAGCAAAAGTAAAGCCTGTTCGCCAAATTTCAATCTCGTAATTGAATAGCGACAGATAATAGAAAAAAGAGACAAGTGTTTTTTGCTTGTCTCTTTTTTTGTTTTTGAACTTTGCCCTTTGATTTTTGCCTTTACAGATACTCCATATGCTCTTGATCCGTAATCTTTTCACAATAGTGACATTTTAATGTAACACTCTTTTTATCCACAACTCTAAATCGGGGTGTAACCTTTTCATTATTAGTCACACATTTGGGGTTCATACATTTTACAATGCCCGATATCTCATCTGGAACCTCAACAAGCATTTTTTCTACTACTTCATACTCTCTAATTATATTGAGCTTTGCAAGTGGTGCAACCAATGCAATTCGGTTAATCTCATCCTTTTCGAAGAACTTATCCTCAATCTTGATGATTGCTTTCCTACCCATTCTTAGACTTTCCAGATTTGTTCCAAAGGTTATCTTACTGTTTATCTTGTCCAACCCAAGGATTGTTATTACCTTAAATAGGTTTTGAGCAGGTATATGGTCAATAACGGTACCATTATGGATTGCGTTAACGCTAAGTTGTTTAATATCTTTCATCACTTTAGAATTTTATCGTTATTATTTTAAACCAAGGATTAGAGCCATAATAGCCATTCGAGTGTACACCCCATTTAAGGCTTGAGGAAAATAGTAAGCTTTGGGATTATCATCCACATCGGTATGAATTTCATTAACCCTTGGGAGCGGGTGTAGAACTTTCATGTTAGGTTTTGTATCCTGCAGCATTTCATTTCGCAAAACGTATACGTTTTTAACCTTTTCGTACTCCAATGGGTCGGAGAAACGTTCACGCTGAACCCTAGTCATATATATAATATCTGCATCTTTTATATTTTCTGCAAGATCTGAAGTCTCCTTAAATTTCAGCCCAATTTTATCTAAATACATCTTATATTCAAGTGGCATCTGGAGTTCTTTAGGAGAGATAAATGTGAATGAGGTATTAAACTGCGACATAGCCATTAACAGTGAGTGTACAGTACGTCCATATTTAAGATCTCCTACCATCACTATTTTTAGATTG
Source organism: Bacteroidales bacterium (assembly GCA_013141385.1). Lineage (NCBI taxonomy): Bacteria > Pseudomonadati > Bacteroidota > Bacteroidia > Bacteroidales > Bacteroidales bacterium. Next base: position 20,428 of record JABFRB010000040.1, read on the forward strand.
TCGAGTTTACTTTGTGTTTTCCGTATTGAGTATAAATCAAGTAGGGTTTGAGTAGGATGCTGATTTGCTCCATCCCCAGCATTAATGATAGGCACTCTTGAAACTTCGCTAGCATAGCGAGCACTACCCTCAATTGGATGACGCATTACAATAAGATCGGAATAATTAGCTACAGTGAGGATTGTATCCTTTAGACTTTCGCCTTTAGATACGCTTGTTGAAGAAGCCTCTGAAAATCCTATAACACGACCTCCTAGGCGATTAACGGCGCTTTCAAAGCTAAGTCTTGTGCGAGTTGAGGGCTCAAAAAATAGGGTCGCCACCACTTTCCCATCGAGGATTCGCTGACTTGGATTTTTCTCGAAACCCTCTGCAAGGTCAAGAACCTTTAGAATCTCCTCCTTGCTAAGGTCATCAATTGAAACTAAACTTCTATTCTTCATATTATTTGGTTTAACTAGTTATATAATTTCATCCTTAAATTCAAAAAAAAAGCCCCGATAAAACGGGGCAGCTATATTGTTTTTAAAAAAGTAGCCAAGGCTGAATCTATCTTTTCAATTTTGCCTAAGACTATTTCTGTCCTAGTTTGCCTAATACCAACGGTTATAAAGCAAGATGTATCGAAGTTCTGTTCCATCAAACCAAGATTTTCTTCCTTTACCAACTTCATTATATCATTCATTGCAAGGTAACCAAAGGTTATCCTATAAATATCTTTTACTGTATTAACAACAATCTGAGCATTGTTCAACGCATCGGCGGCAGACGTTTTGTAAGCATTGATCAGACCTGAAACACCCAATTTAGTTCCACCAAAGTATCTTATAACAACTATTAGCGTATTGGTTAAGTTAAAACTTTGTATTTGCCCATGAATGGGTCGACCAGCAGTTCCCGATGGTTCACCATCATCATTTGCACGCCAATGCTCACCTTTAAATCCAATTATGTATGAATAGCAGTGATGGCGAGCATCATGGTATTCCTTGCGAAGCGTAGCAAGTATTTCTTTAACCTCCTCCTCGCTGGTTACTGGGTATGCTAAAGCAATAAACTTACTACCTTTCTCTTTGTAAAGCCCTTCGGCTTTGCCACTTATAGTCTTATATGTATCTTCAACTATCTGCATCCCTACCATTGACTATAAGTGAGTACTACAATTGCTAATAAAGATATGGTAATCCCCAACCAGTTTAACTTTGTCGGTCGTTCTTTGAAAAACAGGTAGCCAATTATTACTCCAAGCATTACTATGCCAATATTATTAATGCCAAATATGACCGAGCCTTGAGTCTGCTTGCCACTTGATATATCAATATGATTTAATGCCCCGATAAAAAAATACATTGAACCAAAGTTTACTATACCTAGGAGTACTCCTAAAATCCATGTTTTAATTTTTCTAAAATCATTTGCTGCATCCCTGTTAAAAGGTAAAAGAATAAGACCTGTAAGACCTGCAATACAAAAAGTTACTCCAGAAAAGATTGGATTGATATCATTGGATACATAACGGTACTGGGCATACTTAATCAACGAATCGAGAACTCCAATCCCAACAAATATCATTAACGGCAATAGGACTGTTGAGAGCTGTATTTTACCCTTTTCAGGTTTATAAGATGTAAGAAAAACAGCAACTAAGGCAAGTGCTATCCCACATATTTTAATTGGTGAAAGGGATTCATTAGGCTCTATGGCAATAGTGAATAGAATTGGTATTATTACTGACATCTTAGCGGCAACAGTGGTTGTTGATACACCAACCTTTAACACGCTCTGTCCGATTAACCTAAACATGGTTATAAATAGTATTCCAAGAAAAAGTGATAAAAGAAGCCAGTCGCATTTAAAGATTTCGATTGTAAAAGGGTTACTATGGCTCAAAAAAAAAACTGCTGAGCAGGCTACGATGTAGTTGACAATAATTGCACTGAAAGTATTTACTTTATATCGACCAATTAGTCTAAAAACGATAAAAACCGAGGTTGAAGAAAGAATGCTGAGAAGTAAAAAAACCATTTTCGAGTGTTTAGGCAAAGGTAGGTCTATTTTTCCCTTTTGACAAAAAAATAGATAATCATTTTTCTTAACCGTTTAGAGGAAGTTTTCAACAAAAAGGTAAAAAATCAAATAAAATCTGGTTCATTATACCGATTGGAAATATATAATAGCCAAAACTTCGCTACACTCGATTGTACTAAATATATTTACCATCGGCATTACCAAATTAGAAGTTGTAAATTCCTTTGGACTATCTACAACTTCAATTTGGTATTAAATGATGATACTCTAATGATAGTAGTTACTAAAATCTAATATTAATATTATGGCAATATATTGATTATTATACTTTTATAATATTCTGAATTTTAGAATAAATAAATTTTGAAACATACTTATTAGTAAGTATATTTGTATCGATTTTGTTAACCATAAAAATAAGATGTCTATAACTAGGGAGAAGATAATTGAATTAGGAGAAGATCTTATTCGTACTCAAGGATACAATGCCTTTAGCTACCAGGATATTTCTTCGAAATTAGGAATCAAAAATGCGGCAGTTCATTACTATTTTCCTTCTAAAGAAAACCTTGGAACAAGTATTGTCAAAACAAATATTCAACGATTTGAAGAAATGGTTGATAATATGCATAGCCGAGGTTTTGACGAATGGCATCAGCTTGAGGTATTTATTAAAATCTACATAAAAAGTCATCGTGAGCAAAAGCTATGTATTGTTGGTTCCCTAGGGCCTGATTTTAACACGCTAAATGAAACAACTAAAGTTGAATTAAAAAAGATGACTGATATAATCCTTAAATGGCTTACAGATATACTTACTAAAGGGAAAGAAAAAAACATTTTTGCATTTAAGGAAGAACCAAATAATAAGGCATTAATAGTATTTACAAGTTTAGTTGCAAGTTTGCAATTAGCAAGAATTGTAGATAAGGCTGATTTTAAGAGCATCTATCAACATCTTATTGAAGATTTAAAACCGTAAAATTTTTTTATCATATATACTTACTTATTAGTAAATAGATATTTTTTAAATAGTGTTGAACTAAAAAATATAGTAAATGAAAAGAGCAGTGATAACGGGATTAGGTGCTATTACACCTATTGGTAATAAAGTTAACGATTTTTGGAATAACTTATTGCAAGGAGTAAGTGGTGCCGCCCTAATTACAAGATTTGACACAACAAATCATAAAACAAAATTTGCGTGTGAGGTTAAAGGATTTAATCCCCTTCAATTCATGGATAAACAGGAGGCGAGGAAGATCGATTTGTACACACAATTTGCCTTAGCTGCTACAGATGAATGCATGAAGGATTCAGGATTAAATTTGGATAAATGCAATCTCGATAAAGTAGGTGTTATTATTGCAACAGGAATAGGAGGACATATTGTATTTGAAGAGGAAATAACAAATTTTGTTCAAGGTGGTAGTATTCCTCGATTCAGTCCTTTTTTTATAACGAAGATGATACCTAATATTGCATCTGGTCAAATATCAATTCGTTATGGGCTAAGAGGTGTAAGTTATTCTATTGCATCCGCTTGTGCTTCGTCAAATAATGCAATTGGAAATGCTTTGGATCTTATACGATTAGGACGAGCAAATATTGTTATTGCAGGAGGTGCAGAAGCATCTATTACACAGTCAAGTATTGGTGGTTTTAATTCGATGAAGGCTTTATCATTACTGAATGATTCACCTGAAACTGCATCTCGCCCATTTGATAAAACTCGCGATGGATTTGTTGCTGGAGAAGGAGCAGGTGTTCTTATGATTGAAGAACTTGAACATGCTTTGCAAAGAAATGCTAGAATATATTGCGAATTAGTTGGTTATGGTGCTGCCTCCGATGCTTACCATGTTGCGGCCACACATCCAGATGGTCTAGGTGCAATATTGGCCATGGAAGGCGCATTAACTGATTCTGGTTTAAGTCAAGATAGTGTTTCTTATATTAATGCACATGCTACATCCACTCCACTAGGAGATATAAGTGAGTGCAAGGCAATAGAAAAGGTTTTTAGTCAATCTTTACATAAAGTTCAAATCAGTGCAACAAAATCAATGACAGGGCATTTATTAGGAGCCGCAGGAGCCATAGAGGCAATAATTTGCATTAAATCAATTGAATACAATTCAATTCCACCCACAATTAATTTGAACGAGATAGATCCTGAAATTAATGCTGATTTAAATTTAACACCGAATAAAACTTGTAAAAAGGAAGTACTAGTTGCTCTGAATAATACTTTTGGATTTGGAGGACATACATCAACAACAGTTTTTAAAAAGTATTAATAAATTAGGAAGGTTATAAAATATCGTTATAGAGGTAGGTAGTTAGGTGCATATTAATTTTTCTTGATAAATTTTTTCGACAATTACCATTCTCCTTATTAAATTATTAAATATGTTCTCCTTCATTAGCGAGCGGTTAATCCTATAACAAAATTCGTTAAGGTAGCGATTGGTATTAAACTCACTTACCCAAGAATAGGTTGTTCTGATCCATGATTTTACCTGATGTATCATCGTATGCAGAGCCTTAAAGTTCAAGCCATGCTCGCTTTCGACTTGAGTTATGTTATACCGCTCCATTAAGGGCCTGTAACCCTTCCACTGATCGGTGACAACGGTAGCCTCCGCTGAAATATGTTTCTCAAATATCTTTTCTAGCTCTTTTGCAGAATAATTGTCAATCTTCATGGAGTACATTCGTTTAACCTTCCCTTCATCGGTAAACTCTACGGCACATACTACCTTCTTTTTCTTGACATCGTAGCTTCTGCCAACTTTGCCTTTTTCTTTACCCCCAACAATAAATTCATCAACATGAACAATGCCGTCAATCGGATGGTGCTCACTTGATTTCATCGCCTCTCTAACCTTGTGCATGAACAACCTCGCTGTTTTTCCTGTCACCCCGAAACGAACCGCAATATAGCTTGCGGAAAGGCTTTTGGTGGAGGTGGCCATCTCAAAACAAATAAAGAACGCTTTGCGTACTCCGAACTTAACTTTATGAAACAATGTATTGGCTGTTGCCGACTCTGTATGGCTACACTTATTGCAAGTCCGAGAAGCATTTGCCCTAATCTGGCTGCCCGTGTGTCCGCATTTTGAACACGTAAAACCTTCCGACCATTTAGTGTGATAGGTATTCTATGCAATCTGTTTCCGTTTTAAAGCGTTCAGCAAACTCTATGAGGTTTTGACCTTTAAATAAATCCATGATTCCCTTGTTAGTACTGGTTGTAAATATATGTATTTATCCACTCACCTCTAAAGAAAAATATTCTAACACACATATTAATCAAGTTCAACTAATATTCTCTTTATTGTAAAAAGTTGAAAATTATTTCTACTATACGGCATAGATAATATATTTAAAGTATCTTACAGTTATTAGACTATTTCAAGAAAAGATATCCTCATTTGTTTAATAGGTTAAATTTTCCACTTATGCATGGTTCATAATTCGACCTAAGTATTTGTAGTAATTTGGTTCGATTATCTTAACTTAGTTAGCATTACATCGGTATCAGATTTTCTAATCATGTAAATACCACCAATTAAAATAAATATGAAGAAAATAGTCGTTGGAATAATTGAATTCCAATTAATCCCTTTTGATGCACTGTCAGAGATTCTTCGAATAGTTTCAGATTTAAGTTCACCTGTACCAAAAGCGAAATTTATTAATCCATGAATAATTGAGGGAATAATAATGTTTTCAGTCCGAAGCATTAAGCCTCCAAAAAAACACCTATTGAGAATGAAAAAAACACTTGTGATGTTACACCTCCAACATTTTCTGGTTGATTTAATAAATTAATGAAGTGAATACATCCAAACAAGAAAGCAGACAGAGATACGCTTAAATATAGAATTTGTTTTTTGCCTTTTAAAGATTTAATAAATAAAGGAAGTATTGTTCCTCTAAAAACAAATTCTTCCAAAAAGCCAATTATAATTACGGAGGTTGTAAATAGTATTAATTTAGTTAATTCTATACTTGAATATATTCCCCAGTTATTTAATATTCCAATTACTATGAATGCCAAAGCAATTATTATAGAATGAAGATTTTTCATTCGCATTTTGGAGTCAAGCCCAGTAAATTTGTTAAGATTCAACTTGAATATAAGATAAATTGTAATACATAGGATCGTAAGTCTTACGGCTATACCTGCTATGAATTTCGCAAATAATTCATCCCCTATACATTTCATTAAATACTCTCTCAAAGGCTTCTCTAACCAAAGAAGGAACATGAATCCAAATACAATTATTAAGGCTATTTTAATTTCCTTTTTCATGCATTTATTTTAAATATTAAACTGATAATGATTTCAAACAAAGTCTCATTAAGTGGGAAAGTCAAGATATTTTAATAGGAATTAACTATTTTGAAAAATTGAAAAACAATAATTAATATCAACAAGGTAAGTTCCTATATGTTAGTGGAAGAACTGTGAATAACTATTACAAATAGAATTGGTTCTAGCTATTTACAATATTATCGATTATAATTCATCACCAATACAGGAACTTAACCTAATTATGATGGTAACTAAAACCCAATTGTTATAGAACAATCACTAAGTCTAAAACAATAATTACACCAACCACCTCCAAACCAATCACAGGCATTGCAACCTCCACCACCAAATGTAATATCGCAAGTTACTTCCATAATTTTTTGATTATTGGGTCTTTTTCTGATACTATAATTAGATTCGTGTGCAGCTAACTTTATACTTTGCTGAAAATTTGGATGAACAACAGGAGCTTTCAAAACCGATCTTACAGAATTAAAACTGTCATAAGGAATACGAGTGTCATGGCTAAATACCTCCGTTGAGGTAAAGACACCATCATTTGCGACCAAATCATTGCCTTGCCCATTATCAACGAATATGTCTTCGTTAAAGTATGTGGTTTGTACTCTCAACGGCTCATCAGAGAAATTTTTGAAATATAGCTCTCTAACATACGAAGTTTTATTAATACTTCTAATCCTTGCATCATAAAATGCAACATTTTTTTTTGAAAACTCTTCAAGAGAATTCTGTTTAACTTGATTAACAACATCTTGCTTACAAGACATCATCATAAATAATGTAACAATAACGCTAACAAAAATTTTGAGTGTTTCATTTTAAAATAATTTAAGATTAATAATTCAAAAGCAAGTTAAAACAAATTTATCAGAAGGCAAAATTTCTTCTGTCTGTTAATTCTCAGAAAATATATTGTTTTTTGGGGGTATGCTGAAAAAGATTTAAAGTTTACTATATCTTTATATGTCAATTTTTTTTTAATTATTTACATAGTTTTTTTTGGACTCTTTCAATTTCTACATCGTCTGGCAAATTTTTGATTCAATCTGACAAATTGCTGTGTCAATTAACTAAATTATGATAAGTTATTAGAATGCGAAAATATTTTTTGGAGAATGATAAAAAACTTTTTGTAGTCTTTACCGTATTTGCAATTATTTATTGCTTAATTTCATTAGTTAACCACTACCAATTGCGAACCTATGCGCTTGATTTAGGGATGTATAATCATGCCCTATATTCCTTTGCTCACTTCAAAAACGCATACTTTACTTTAGGGATCGATGGGATTGAAATGCCATTTATGGGAACTCACTTCTCTGTAATTCTTATTCTACTATCACCCCTCTATTTTATATTTGGTTCTTACACTCTTTTAGTCATTCAGATTGCTGCAATTCTTGCAGGGGGGCTTGCAATATATAAGTATTCCAAAATTCAATTTAGTAGCAATTCCATTATACCCTTAGTTGTACTTATACAATTCTTTAGCATTTGGGGAATATACTCAGCCCTTTCTTTCGATTTTCATTGCAATGTTTTAGGAGCAATGTTTATTCCATGGTTTATTTACTATTTAGAGAAACGGAAGTTAATTCAAGCATCAATATTTTTGCTTTTGGTTCTATTCTCAACTGAAACAATGTCGATATGGGTATTTTTTATCATTATAGGCTTAATGATAAAGAATTGGAAAGAGTATAAAAAAGAGTATTTGAAATTTGAAATACCAGCTACCGTCTTTTGTTTACTTTATGGTGTTATAATAATTGGTATAGTAATGCCATCGCTTCAAGGTACAGAGGGCAATTTGCAATTTGGAAGATACTCACATTTAGGTAATTCTTTAGGAGCAATATTGCTTACAATGATTGAAAGTCCATTGCATACTTTTTCGTTGCTTTTTCAAAATACTCTAGGTGATCCCGTTTATAATGGAATAAAGCAGGAGTTTTTAATAATGGTACTAGTTTCGGGCGGATTAGCATTGATACTTAGACCAGTATATCTTTTAATGTTGATACCCATTTTTGCTCAAAAACTTCTTTCCAATGATTATGCCCTTTGGGGGATAAATGGACAATACTCAATCGAATTGGTTCCAATTTTAAGTATCGCCTTGATTGATCTTGTTAAAAATACTAAAAAGTTTAAGGTTGGTATTGCTGTATTTGTTGCTTTAACCACGTTGTTTTTTACGTTTAACTCATTGGATCATAGAACTTCGAAATGGTATGATAAAACAAATAATCGCTTTTATAGTGGTATACACTATGAATCGGAGATTGATGTTACCAAAATAAAAAATGCGTTAAAAGTCATTGATGATAATTCCAAGGTGTCCGTAATTTCTTGTTTAGCGCCATATTTGGCTTTCAGAGATAAAATATATCATTTCCCCATTGTAAAAGATGCCGATTACATTGCACTAATACTAAATAAAAGAGGAACTTACCCTTTAAGTGTGGATACTTTTAACGAAAAAATAATTGAATTGAAGAGTTCTGGAATTTACAAAGTTATTTATGAGGATAACGATCTCTTAATTTTAAAAAAATAGATAGTAAATTAGCGAACGAATGTTGTATATACATAATCATTCATTAGATAACTATTGAAAATTAAATCAAAGACACAATGTCTAAAAATAGTGCAAACAGCAATTACTATTCACCAAAACGAAAAAGGAGAAGAAGAATTTTCTATTTAATATTTTTCGTTTCTATTTGTATATGGTTATTCACGGGTTCTAGAGATAAAGAAATTAAAGAACCAACGTTTCAAAAGAAACATGGTACAGCCGTAATTATAACTGGGGCAGCAGCAAAAATTGCTCAGGAAGCAGCTTTACTCGAGCATCTCCATAGTAAGGGATTGCTAAATAATGTTGTATTTATATCAGGTGCTAGTTCGGGTGCTTTAAATGCGGCTGTTTTGAATGCAATTCTTGAAAAGAAAATCACATGGAGCGAATACATTAATATTTTAAGTAACCTTTCTAATGATGATATATTTATTAGAAATGGGAATAAACTGCCAGTAAATACTCAACCCTTAAGGAACTTGATCAAACGAATCGTAACCGATAGTTTAGGTTACGAGAAATTATCGGATTTACCGTATCCAACTTCATTTTCGATTGTAAATCTTAAAATACTTACCTTTAAGGATAGAACATATAGACTCAGCAATCGTAGCATAAATCGCGAAAGCGATTCAACACTGAACATTGTTGATGTTTTAATGGCATCTACATCTTACCCAATTGCATTTCCCCCAGTAAGTATTGGAAACATTAAAACCATTCCTGATGTTCCATATCATGATGGGGGCATTGCCGCAGACCACGTCCCCTTCCATTCATTAATTGAATTTGAGAAGTATAGCGGATTTGAAGTTGATACGATGTTAATCATTAGCAGAAAAAGAGATTCAATTCCTAACACAAATCTGGAACTTCAACAGTTTGGTATCGATAAGTTTAAATTCTTCGATAAGGTTGGAGTTTCTCCTGAAGCTATTTCAAATAGGGGTTTTTATAAGAGATTAAAAGAACTCAAAGAGGAAGCGCCTAATCTTGCAGAAAGAACTTTCGTTTATGTACCCGATTTTAAGGAAGAGTTTTTAATGTTTGACTTTTCAACCCTTAAAAAACAATATGAGGTTACAATTCATTGGGCAAAAACACACGATCCGTTACCCTTAGACGAATACCTTAAGATTAAAGGTTAGCTAGATTTTAATAGAAACGGTTGTACCCTCGCCAGTTTTTGAATTGATTCCGATGATGCCCCCATGCATTCGAATTATTTGACGTGAAAGGCTAAGTCCAATCCCAGTGCCTTTCTCCTTTGTAGTGAAGAACGGAATAAAAACTTTTTCCATGATTTCGTCCGAAATACCCATCCCATTATCTGAAATGGAGATTTCGGTTTTGCCCTCATAATTCTTAGTAACCTTTATAATAATTTTGCTTCCAGAATTTGTAGACTGAGCATCAATTGAATTTTGCACAAGATTTATTAAAACCTGTTCAATCTGCTGAGAATCGGCAAATAATATGGATGCTTCGGGTGAAATTAGGTATGAAAATACTATTCCTTTCGTTTGAAATGTTGATGAAAAAAGAGTATTGATTCTTTCAAATAATATTTCAAGTTCAATCTCTACAATTTTGGGTTTAGGAACTTTTGAAAGTTTTCTGAATGACTCGGTAAATGTGAGCAATCCTTTTGTTCTTAATGCAACGGCTTCCAATCCCTCCGATAGACTGTTTAATGTCTTAGGTTCAGCCGCCCCAAATTCAACAATATCTTTTTTAAGTTTACTATTTAAACTTGATGATAAAGAGCTAATTGGCGTTACTGAATTCATTATTTCATGAGTTAATACGCTAAAGAGTTTCTGCCAGGATTCCAATTCCTGCTCATCCATCTCCGTTTTAATATTGTGAAAATAAACAAGGGTCATGCTCTTTCCTTTAAGAACAAAAGAAGTTGAGTGAGCTGATAGAATCAATTTTTCTCCATCAATTGAATGATAAATTAGTTTTCTGGCTCCCAGTTTTATCTCCTTAATAATACTGTAGATATTAGGATTGAGGTCTGCAAGTGTTTGTGGTTTTTTACATCGAAAAAGTTCACTATATGCCTTATTAATCAGTAAAACCTTCTCATCTTTATCGAAAGCAAGAATACCGACTTCGATCTGTTGCATAATCTCCTCAAGAAAAACATGTTGCAGATCTCGTTCGTATTTTACTTTTTGAAATCGACTGGCAGTCGTATTATATAGATGATAAAGTATCTGCAAACTTCTGTTACTCTTATCTTCAGCAAATTGAATTGAATACTCCTCATTGGCCAAAGCAGAAATAAATGTATAGAAATCGCGGGTGATTTTAGTTATATATCTATAAATACTCCAAATCAGATAGATTATTAAGAAAATTAGATATACACTCCTTAAATATTGCTTTTCGATTATAAGCATGTACATTAACAGGGCAATAAAAAGAGTTAGGAGTAGTATTCTTACCAAAAATCCTATTTGATATTTTTTGTTAATCATGGATTAATTTCAAGTTTCAAAAGACAAAAATTAACACAGCAACACAACTTACAACCCATACTTTTCAAACCTCCTATACAACGCCCCTCTTGTAATCCCAAGTTCAGCGGCTGCTTTACTCACATTACCCTGATGTTTCCTAAGGCACTCAACAATAGCCCAATGTTCAAGTTTATCAATGTTAAAATCGTCGAGAGGGAATCCCTGTGGCTTTTCTGTTTCTGTAAAAAGAAAATCAGTAACCCTTAAGCCATCACTATCCGAAAGTATTACAACCCTTTCAATTGCGTGTCGAAGTTCCCTTATATTTCCAGGCCAATGATATTTCTGGAGTTTCTGAATAACATGCTCCGGGATTTTCAGTGTTGGTCTATTATATTTTTTACAAAACAGGGTAATAAAATGTGCTACAAGGGAGGGAATATCTTCAATTCTCTCCCTAAGCGGTGGAAGGGTAATCTCAACTGTATTAATCCGATATAGAAGATCTTGTCTAAATAAACCGTCCTGAGACATCTTTGTAAGATCACCATTCGTTGCACAAATTAACCTTACATCAATATCAATTGACCTATTACCGCCTAGTCTATTAATTTTTCGATTCTGGATTGCCGATAAAAGTTTAGCTTGCAATGTAGGTGTAAGATTGCCAATCTCATCGAGAAAAAGTGTCCCACCTGAGGCTGCCTCAAAACGGCCTATCCGCTCCTCCTTAGCATCTGTAAAAGCACCTTTTTGATGACCAAAGAGTTCACTTTCGAATAATGATTCTGGAATTGCCCCAACATCAACAGTAATAAATACACTACTATTACGTTGCGACATTCTATGTAGAGCTCGTGCAACAAGTTCTTTTCCAGTGCCATTTTCACCTAGGATTAAAACATTTGCCTCTGTAGGAGCAACCTTTGTAATTGTATCGAAAACTTTCCTTATTTGAGAGGAGTGACCAACCATTTCTTCAAACGGTGAACTTGATATTCTACCTATAGCCCTTTGTCGTAAATGCAACGAATTTAATTCTTTCCGACTTAAACTAAGTTGGAATGCTGCATTGGCTGTTGCAATCATTTTCTCGTTCTGCCATGGTTTAACTACAAAATCCATAGCTCCCATTCGAACAGCTTCAACAGCAAGTTCAATATCTGCATAAGCAGTGATTATTACTACGGAAACCTCTGGGGAGTTATTCACTATCCAGCTAAGCCATTTCAGTCCCTCTTTGCCCGAAATATCTCCGGGAGTATAATTCATATCCAGAAGAATAACATCGAAATATTCCGATAATAGTTTTGTTGGTATTTGCTCTGGGCTAGAAATACTTTCGATAGTTGAAAAACAATCATCAAGCAATACCCTAAGACTGAGCCTAATAAACTCATCATCATCAACAATAAGGATTTTACTATCTTTCTGAATCATAGTAGATGCAATTGAACAATGCTAAGGTAAGAATTATTAGGTTAGGTATATAATTGTCCATGAATGGACACTTTAGTGTTGCAGAATGGACAGAAGGAAGAAAGTGAAAAGTAAAAAGTGAAAAATTAAAAATGTAAATATTATAATATCAGTGCAATAGAACAGGTGGTATGATGGTTGATTAGGGTTGTTAGATTAATTATTATAAATCTTCATATAAAACTTTCAATTATGCTAATTAGCTGGATAAAACAATTTGTAAGGGTATCGGGGAGAGGTAAATTTTATACCATAGTGAATACTCTAGGGTTAGCTTTTGGGTTAGCCTGCACAATGATTATTTTACTTTGGGCCGATTTTCAGAAAAGCTATGATAAGTTTCATTCTGAATATCAGAAAATCTTTCAAGTTTATGAAATTCAGTCGTATGCAAATGGATATAAACTCTACACATACTCAACACCTGGGACACTTTCTGGTTTTTTGAAAGAAAAATTTCCTGAAATTAACAGCAGTGCAAGGTTTGCACACAATTCCGCAGTTATTGGAATGGGCGAAAAAGCTTTTCGCGACTCAGAATTAGGTTTTACCGATAGTACTTTTTTCAGAATTTTTAAGATTGAATTTATTTCAGGAAACAAGAATGAGTGTTTGAGAGATTTAAATTCGATAGTTCTAACGGAAAAGCTTGCTAAGAAAATTTTTAATACAACGGATGTAATTGGACGAAGCATAAGACTGAATGGAGTTGTTGAATTAAATGTAACCGCTGTTATAAAGGATTATCCAAAAAACGCTAATATTCAATTCTCATCTTTAATTCAATTTGAGAAGTTAAAAGATTTTGGTGTTAGAGGAATTAATAGTTGGGGTTGGAACTCACATAGCACTTTTGTTAAGCTTAATAATACAGATAAAATAGGGGAATTAGAAAAGAACATGAATCTTGAAATTGAAAAAATGAATATTTCAAGCACAACAAAATTTCATTTATACCCTATTGAAAAAGTAAGACTTTATAACCCTGATCCTAATGACTTTAGTCTTATTTTACTGTTAACCATTCTTGTTTCAGTTGCTGGTTTTGTGCTAATTTTAGCTTGTATCAATTTCATTAACCTTATTACCGCTCGAGCTGCAAATAGAGCAAAAGAAGTAGGAATTCGAAAAGTGATAGGTTCATCCAGAACTCAACTTGTAATGCAATATTTTTTAGAATCATTTTTAAGTACAATTATATCTTTGATAATAGCAATTTTACTAGTTGATTTCTTTTTGCCAACGTTCAACTCTACACTTGGCACTGAGTTGGTAATGAGTTTCTCAAATTTTCAATTCTGGTACAAAATATTACTTGTAGTACTTGCTGTTGGAATAATTTCAGGAATTTACCCAGCACTAGTACTTTCATCATTTCAACCTTCAAAAGTATTAAAAGGGTTATTGCGTTCGGGTGCAAAAGGAGCTGGATTTCGAAAAACAATGGTTATTGTACAATATACTATAACAATATTTTTAGTTGTTGTATCCATTTTCATGTTTAAACAGCTAAATTTTATTAGTAATGTAGATACGGGTATGAACCGAAATAACATCATATTTATGCCCTTTAGGAAAGAGATGGAACCAAAATATAATAGTTTTAAAGATGAGTTAAGTAAAATTCCAAGTATTAAGTATGTTACTGGTTCTCAAAATCTACCTTTTAAAATTTATTCTTCAACTAGCAGCATTTCTTGGGATGGAAAGGATACCACTCAAGTTTATCTGTTTACAAATACCGTAGCAGATGAGTTTTTTACCGATGCATTTGAGATAAAAATGGCTGATGGAAGGTTTTTCTCATCAAGTTTTCCATCAGATACAATGAGTGTTGTAATAAACGAAACGGCAGCTAAGATTATTGATAAAAAGCAAATTTTAAATGAAACTTTAAGAATTTGGGGTTATAATCTTAAGGTTATTGGAGTAATGAAAGATTTTCATTTCGAGCACTTTTCAGGGAAAATCAAACCACTATTTATTCTTTATGGTCAAAAAAACCTATCTAATGTAATTATTAAAGCTGAACAATCATTCGATGGGGCTACAATGGACAAAATAAGAACTATTTTTTCTGATTTTTACCCTGAATTCCCATTCGAGTCAACTATTTTGGACGATGAATACTATAATATGTTTTCCATAGAAAAACAACTTAAATCAATACTTGGACAATTTACAGTACTTGCTATACTTATCTCCTGTATTGGATTATTAAGTCTTGCCGCATTTATTGCCGAACAGCAGCGTAAATCTTTAGTATTGAGAAAAATACATGGTGCATCAATGTTTAAGATAATTGGAATTCTTTTAGGTAGTTTTACAAAGTGGGTATTAATCTCAGGTATAATTGCAATTCCATTATCGTATATTGCATTAAATGGAATGTTTAGTAATTATGCTTTCCATACTGACTTCTCGTGGTGGATTTTTGCAGGGGCTTTGGTAGCAGCATTAATCATAGCAATTATCACAGTTTTGTACCAAGCATTAAAAACTGCAAGGATCAATCCTGTTGAGATTTTAAGGTATGAGTAGTATTTGAATTGCTTACTGTTTTTATTTGAAATGCAATTTTGGCTTGAAAGTTGCTATAAAAATCCGGTTAAATAAAATGAATGTGAATCTTTATAGATTTTTAATATGAAGTATATTAAGTCAAAACAAAATGCGCTACTTTTTATAGCTGCCCTTATATTCTTTGCATTTAAATTAACCTCTTCTTTTGCTCAGAATAAGGAAATTATAACTGTCAATAATAAAGATGTTCAGAACGCTTTAACTTATTACGATAAAGAGGATTACAAAACCGCAAAAACTTTACTTGACGGCATAATTGTTAAAGATGAAAAGAATGCTGATGCACATTATGCACTTGCAGCTGTACTTTCTAAATTAAAAAAAATTGACGATGCCATTGAGGAGAATAAAAGAGCCATCGAACTAAATTCTAAAAATGCTGATTATCATTACCAGATGTCTATGTTACATGTGATTGAGGTAAATACGGCAAACATTTTTAGCAAGTTATCTATTGTTGGTAGTATTAAGGATGAGCTAATTCTGGCACTTAAAGCAGATCCTAACCATCGACTTGCAATGATAAACCTTACAGGCTTTTATATACAAGTACCTAGCATAGCTGGGGGTGATAATGAAAAAGCATTGGAGTTGGCAAATAAACTAATGAAAATAGATGAGAAACAGGCTCGAAGATTTTTAGTACAAATCTATTTAAATTTGAATAATAGTGCTAAAGCGGCGGAAGAGATTGAATACCTGATTAAGATAGATGAGTATTCAGGGAGATTTTTATTAATTCAGGGTTTAAAGAAAAAAGGAGATTTGGTTAAGGCAGAAGAACAGTACAAAATCATAGAAAGTAAATTTGGTAATAATACTGAGTACTTTGCTTTTTTCAATGATTATGGATACTTTCTTCTTAATCAAAAACGCTTTGATGAGGCAATCGAAAAATTTAAAAAGCAGGTACAACTTGCTCCAAAGTCAGCTAATGCACATGATAGTTTAGGAGAGGGTTATTTCAATAAGAAAATGCTAAAGGAGTCTTTGGCTGAATATACCAAGGCACTGGAACTAAATCCTGACTTAAAAAGTGCTAAGGATAAGATTAAAGAGATTAAAGAGTTAATGAATGATTAGCAAATCACTAATTTACTGGTTTCCATTAAATAACTGATAATTATGTTAAGCAAATGGAAAATAATTCAACTCTCTGCTTTACCACTTAGTTAATGTTGATGGTTTCTTACAATACTTATAAATCACCTCCTGAGATTTAAAATTACCATGCTTTAATGCTTCTTCCAAATCAACACATGCATCATCCTTTTTATCCTGATTCAATTTGGAAATTCCTCTATAATAGTATGAATCGACCAATTGATAATTCTTTTCAATTGCAATATTTAAATCAATCTCTGCAAGTTGATAATTCTGTGTCTTTACATATGCTAAACCTCTGATATAATAATTTGCCGCTTTCTGAGGGTTTGATTTTATGAGTTTACCCAATGTAAAAAGAGCATCAACATAATAACCTGCATCAACAGCAATTGTTGCAAATAAGAATGATGCTTCAGAATCAGATGGGTAAAAAGATATATAGTAGCTAATATCATCAAAAGCGAGCTGATACTGCTTATTTAAATGGTAAGCCTCTGCCCGAATCCTGTAGTATTGAGGTTTACCCCCTGATAGTTCAATTGCTTTAGTTATATCGTTGATTGCTGAGTTATATTTTTCGAACTTTATATAGGCTTGTGATCTACCTGCTAAATACGAATGGTTCTTTTTACTGCGCTTGATTGCAATAGAATAATCATCAACAGCATTATCAAAACTGCCTAAACCAAAATATGCTTCCGCTCTCAGAGCAAGTAATTGAGGGCGAGGTTTACTACCCTTTAATCGTGGGTTAAGCAAATCAAGCGTTTCTTCCCACTGACAGCTTGCAATGCTATATTTTGCATCTGCAACTAATTTCTCTAAGGGCGAATACCAATCCTTTAACCACAAATCTTTCCACACTTTGGTTGAAGAAGTGCTTGCAAAAGCAGGACTCAGTTTAATTGTTCCCTCGGTCTCCTTCTCGCTCTGACCCAAATATGTTTTTAACCAATTAATACATGATGATGTATCGCCCATCATACAAAATGCTTTTGCCAAAATGTATGACGATGATCCTAATTTCAACTTTTCAGCCTTTAACGATGATTCAATAGATTCGTTATATCTACTTAAATTAAATAGTATCTCCCCTCTCCTAACCCAATAAGTATAGTTTTTTGGTTTTTTTGCTATGCAAGAATCCAACCATTGTAAGGAACTATTAAACTCACCTCCTTCGAAAGCTGCTTGGGATCTATACCAACACTCAGGTAGCTGCTGAGCATTGGTTGTAGATACTAAAAATAGGAAAAAAACAAATATGTATTTTTTATCCATTTAAGGGGTTTGGTTCTGTGGTTATTAGTTACTTGGTTATTGGGTTATTGGGTTATTGGGTTATTCGTTAATTTTCAAATCTTCAAATTCCACAATTTTCAAATTATTAAGCATCTTCCAACTTCTTCCTTCTACTTCCCACTTTTAACCAAATTCTTCACCTGACTAATCTCCATAAACGATGCGCCATCCCTTGGACCGAAACTACCCCCTATTACAAGAACCAAATCATCAGGGTTTAATTTACTCTGATACTCAATTATAGAAATTGCGTCAGCAAGAAAATGATCACGAGTAGAGCGCGGTTCCATATACTCCGCTATTATCCCATAGGATAGCGCAAGTTGTCTCATAACTTGTGGTTTGTAGCACATTACATATACTGGTATTTTCCCTCGGAATGCCGCAAGGTAACGACCCGTTCTACCTGTTAGAGTATCAATAACAATGGCCTTAATTGGTAAATTGGCACAAGCCCTTACGGCAGATCTAGCTAACGTTGCTGTAATCTCATTATTAATTCTTACAAGTTTTTGCTTAGGATCTGGTTCTATATTAATCTCTACCTCCTGAGCAACACGTGTCATTATTTTAACGGCCTCAATTGGGTAAGCCCCGTAGGCGGTTTCACCGCTAAGCATAATAGCATCAACGCGTTGGTAGATTGCATTTGCAATATCACTAATCTCTGCACGGGTTGGTCTTGGGTGTTCAATCATGGTATGCAACATTTGCGTTGCAATGATTACTGGTTTCTTACTCTCAATACATTTCTTTACAATCCTTCGTTGAATAACAGGAATTTTTTCAGCAGAAATTTCAATGCCCAAATCGCCCCTTGCTACCATAACTCCATAGGTGTGATCCAAAATTTCATCAATATTATCAACACCTTGTTGATTCTCAATTTTTGCAATTATTTTGATCGGGCTACTATACTGTTCGAGTATTTTTTTAATCTCAATTACATCCTCTTTTTTTCGAACAAAACTATGAGCAATAAAGTCCAACTTATTCTCAATAGCGAATTTAACAAACTCAATATCCTTTTCCGTTAAGGATGGTAAATTGATATGAACATTCGGAATATTTATACTTTTACGAGGTTTAATTTTCCCCGAATTATCGACCTGACAATGAAGATATTCATCTGTTTTATCGATAACCACTATCTCTATATCTCCATCATCAATAAGAATACAACTTCCAACAGGAACTTCAGCAACAATTTTAGGATAAGAGATATATAGGCTATCCCCTTTCGATTCACCATTTGGGTCACCAAACAACTTTATCTTATTACCTTTTGAAACATTCAACTCCTCACCGAATGATGAAGTCCTAATCTCTGGCCCCTTTGTATCAACAAGAATAGCAATTTTATCGGAAACCTTTCTAACATTATCGATAACCGCCCTTGCTTGATCTAAATTTTGGTGAGCCGTATTCAACCTTACAACATTCATCCCAGCTTCATAAAGCTTCTGGAGAAATTCAACATCACAGTGTTCATCCGATATGGTTGCAACAATTTTTGTTCGTTTAAGCATATATTATTATTTGATTTGCAATGCAAATATATGGCAAAGAATGGAAAGTATGACTATTAGTATGCTTTGTGTTATTGTATTGCTCATATCTTCACAGGATTAAATTTTGATAATCAGTTTATAGAAAGTAATTTGGTCGAAATATTATTTATAAGATGGGTTGGAAAGCAGCAATTGACGATTATATCAATTTCATAAGGGTAGAGAAATCGCTGTCGGGAAATTCAGTATCGGCTTATACTCATGATGTTGAAATGTTGATGGAGTTTGGCGATAGCATTGGCATTGAGCCTGAAAATATCACAATGCATCATATTCAGGAATTTCTTAACCATGTTGATGAGATTGGTCTAAACAAGCGTACTCAGGCTAGAATACTATCGGGCATTCGGGGATTCTATAAGTATATGATGATTGAAGAGGTTATTGACCAAGATCCAACTGAACTTATTGAAGGGCCAAAGATTGGAAGGAAACTACCCGAAGTTCTTAGTATTAGCGAGATTGATGCTATTGAAGCCTCGTTCGATTTAAGCAAACCCGAAGGGCAGCGCAACAAATCGATGGTTGAAACCCTTTACAGCTGCGGGTTAAGGGTATCTGAACTTATTAATATTAAACTTACAGATCTGTTTTTTGATCAAGGATTTATTCGGGTTATTGGAAAAGGTAATAAGGAGCGATTGGTGCCAATTGGCGATAAGGCAATTAAGGAGATTAATTTTTATTTAAGCCAAAGGAATAGCGTTTCGTATAAGGTTGATAGGGCCTCCGAAAATATAATCTTTCTAAATCGAAGGGGGAAAAAACTGACCCGCGAAATGGTTTTCACTATCATTAAAAAACATGCAGCACTGGCAGGTATTAAAAAGAGTATCAGCCCACATACGCTCCGCCACTCTTTTGCAACTCATCTGGTTGAAGGAGGAGCCGATCTTAGAGCCGTACAAGAGATGCTTGGGCATGAATCTATCCAAACCACTGAGATTTATACCCATATGGATAAAGAATTCTTAAGGGATACTATTCTTAGGTTTCACCCAAGGACTGGAAGGTAAATCTATAATCTCTTCGATAAAATATCAACTAGGTTTTCAACAACAATTGGCTTTGAAATATAGTCGTCAAAACCAGAGTTTATAATCTTTTCAATCTCATGAGTCATGGCAAAAGCAGTTTGAGCAATTATTGGAATTTTCCTTGTTGAAATTTTTCGAATTTCAGCTAAAGTATCATACCCATTAAGCCTAGGCATTTGGATATCAAGAAGTACAACATCAATATCGGGATTGTTTTTGAACATTTCAATTGCTTCAACACCATCGCAAGCTGCGATTATATTGAAATTTAGTTTAGATAGTATTCGCTTTAGAAACTCCATTGAATTATTATCATCCTCACAAATCAATACCGTTTTATCATCAAAAGATAGGATTCTCTTTTTAGGTGATGGCTCTTCAATCTTTGCATCTCCATAAATTAAAGGGATTGTAAAGAAGAAACCTGTTCCTTGCTGTGGTGATGATTCAAACCACATCCTTCCACCATGCAGTTCAACTAAGCTTTTGGATATTACAAGACCTAAGCCTGTGCCAGAATATAATCTATCATCACTTTGTTTTATTTTTCTAAAACGCTGGAAAATATCATTATGGAACTGCTTTGGAATTCCTATTCCGGTATCGGTTACAAAAAATTCTATTTCATCTTTATGAACCTTATACCCAAATTCAATTACCCCGTTATCAGTGAATTTTAAGGCATTGCTCAGCAGGTTGGTTAAAACTTGCTTAATCCGTGCAGGATCAATTTTAATAATTAATGGTTGTACACTTCTATCGGGGGAATATATAAACTTCAAATCATTCTCCTTCTTTTCAATAACAATTTGTTCATTATAAAATCGATGTAATGTTTCAAGCTCCAATTCTAAAAGGCAATCAACTATATTAAAGTGTAACTGACCCGATTCAATTTTCGAAATATCAATAATATCGTTTATAAGTCTTAAAAGATCATTTGAACTTTGCATAATTACATCAAAATGACCTTTGAACTCTTCATCATAATCTAGTTGAAGCGACAAAATCTGAGAAAACCCAACAATAGCGTTTAATGGAGTTCGTATCTCGTGAGACACGTTTGCAAGGAATGCCGATTTAAGTTTATCGGCTTCCTCAGCCTTTTCCTTTGCAATCCTATATTCTTCGGTTCTTACTTCAACCGTTTTTTCCAATAACTGGTTTTGTTCTTCCAACTCTTTATTAGCAAGGTCTATTAATTTAGTTTGATATTTTAATGCCGTCTCTTGCTCCTCAATGGCAAAATTCTTTTCCTGAAGAATTTTATTTGCCTTCTGTTTATCCCGATAACCTAAGAGTATAAAAAAGATTAGTCCTAGTGTAAGAACAATTGATGATACTGTTAAAACTAAAAATTTTTGTTGGGTTTGAATTCTTTTTTGTTGAACGAATAAGGTCTCCCTTTGATCTTTGATTTTTTCATACTGGTTTTGTATCTCAAGTTTTTGTTTCTCAAGAATCTGATTCCATTGATTCATCTCTTTTACCTGAAGGGATATGGTTTTCCGTTGATTATCTATATCATCCTTATTCTTTTTAAGTAGTGATATATTATCAATAACAACCTGTTGCTGCCTATTTATTTCATTCAGAAGAGTATCGAGTTTGTTTTTTTGAATTTCAATCTGAACTTGTTGATTGTAAATCTCTTGTTTTTGAGACCGAAGCTCGTAATTTTGTTGCTCAATTTGCTGGCCTTGCGAGTCGACAATAATTTGCTGCTTTTCTATCTCCCTTTTATACCCCTCAACTTTATTCTGCATCTCCTTCAACTTCTCCTCTTGAACATGATAAAGATTGGCAACATCAAGGCGAGATCCACCAAGAAGAAGGAGTCTTGGTAGTACTGTTAGGTTATGGTTTTGCTCTATGGCATTACGATTTACCTCAAAACTTAATTTGTTTTTTTCGTTTGATAAGTGTATAAAGTTTATCATAACGAACTCTTTTAGAGTACTCTCTTCGGTAATTATTAGAACTGGAATTGTGAGTAACTCCTGATATATTTCGGTTAAAGACTCATTGAATTTATTATCTACATAAAGTATATTTGGCTTTAAGCCTTTTATTCTGGTAATTTGATCTACTTTATAAACAGCTATATGCTTATTTTTAAGTGTTTTTACCGTTGAAATCTCCTTAAACTCATTGATTAGTTTTGGATTATCACTATAAACTACTATTCTAAATGTATCTAACGCTTGCTCGTTAGGCCAAACAATATTTTGAGCAAATTGATAGGTATAGGCTGTCTTTATTTTTTCATCAGACACTCTCTGCGCCTGAGAAATAAATGGACAGCCAAAACCAATTATTACTATAATAAAAAGTCTAAATCGAACTACTATATTAAACAATTCAACCATTAAAATAAATATACTTTGGATTGAAATTTAAAGCAATTTTTTAATTAAAATCAATAACATCCAATATTAATTACCACCTAAAAAGTATAAGTTCTTGATTTTAATGATACAAACCATTAAGCATCATAATTGTTTACTAACGTTTTAGTAATATCGCAAGCCATCAAAATTAAAAACTTATTTATTACAAATACTTTATTAACTTGAAAAGTGTGCAATTGAATACTATTTTAACACTTGATTTTACTAGGTATGATTGGGATTATTCATTGCCATTTTACCAATACCTATCCAATGCAAATCAACATTAGGATACTTAATTAATACTATAACTGTGGGTACTCGAAGGAGATTATTAACCAATAATTTACAGGCTTCAACCGTTGGGTTTAAAAGATAAAAACGCTCCCTATTTTCAAGTAAAAAATCCGTTTTATTTCTCAGAATTTACCATCACCTTTTTGACTAAAATTGGAGATTCTTTGACGAATTACTCTCACCCAAAAATGCAGATTTATCGGTTTTTTCTTTGTAACAATACTATATCGCAATCTGCGATATCTTGGCATAAAATAAATCAAAAACAGTTTAATCTTTAATTAATTGACTTTTCACTTTCCCCTAGCCTTCCTCACCGCCTGATAAAAAATCTCCTGAATATCAGTACGAATATTAGAATCCGCCAACCGATTATTCGAAGCATCCGGGTATACACGGTTCGAGAGGAATACATATACCACGCCATTCTCAGGATCAGCCCAAACCATAGTTCCAGTAAAGCCCGAATGTCCAAAGCTCAATGCCGATGCCGATACACAAGCGGGCGAAGGTTTACCAACTTTAGGCTCAGGTTTATCGAATCCTAAAGCCCTGCGATTCCCATTATTATCCTTTGGCGTTGATGTAAACAGCTCAACGGTACTGGCTGAGAAAAACCTCTCACCACCATAAACCCCCTTCTGCAAATACATCTGCATAAGCTTTGCAAGATCATTTGCAGTGGAGAAAACCCCTGCATGTCCGGCAATACCACCCATCATGGCAGCAGCCTGATCGTGTACATACCCATGAACAACCTGTTTACGGAAAGTCAAATCATCCTCCGTAGGCACAATTCTTGAGCAATCGAATTTCCTTAAAGGTTGATAAGATGTGCAATTCATCCCAAGATGTCTGTAAAAATTAATATCGGCATACTCATCAAGCCCTTTGCTGGTAATATTCTCAACGGCACGCTGTAGATATAGGAAACCCAAATCGCTGTACTTATACTTACCAGCATCCTTTATCTCCGAGGCATTTATCCGTATAAAAATGGAATCCTTCATACCCTCTATGGCATAGATATTCTCTGCAACCTGTAGCGGAAAATCAAATAAATATTTACTGCTGTAATACTTAGGGCTAGGAATGCTGAATTTACTGATAAAGGTATTTTCGTTAAAAGAGTAAGGATATTCTGGACTTTGAATACTACTAATAGCGGGTTTACCGGGAAATAATGTTGAGAGTGTAGATAGATAGAATGGAACCCAAGGCTGCAAACCCGCTTGGTGACGAAGCAGATCGCTAATTACCAATTTCTTCTTATTACACCCATTCGTAAAATTGATATAGCTATCGAGCGGTTTTTGCAGGCCAATGCTATCCCTATCGAACAAGCGCATAATGGATGGAACGGTGGATGTAATCTTTGTTACCGATGCAATATCGTATATCGAATTATTATCCACAGTAACCTCGTTGCTATAGGTATAGGAACCAAAGGATTTATTGTAAAAAACAACCCCATCCTTTGCAACAAGAATTTGCATGCCCGGAGTAATCTGCTTTGCAATAACATCGTTTGCAATTGAATCGACCTTTAGGAGATATTTGGAATCAATTCCAAGATCCTCGGGTATGGTGTACTTTAACCGAATTCGCTCACCATTCCTATAACCGCTACCAATCTGAATATCCTTTGTTGGCGATACTGGCAACGTTCCATTCACCCCAATCCCACCAAAAATAAGCTGCGCCGATAGGCTTTGGATAATGTCCGAATTATCGAAAGAGATCATCAAACCTCCCAACGATGGAAGATTCAGAAGACGATTCAGCGTGTAGGGATTACCAAAAACATCTACAATAATTTTCTTCCTAAACGATAGGTCGAAAATGAAGTTAGAGGCTTGGTTCGATATCCCATAATTCTTTGCAACCCTAGTATCGGCTGCATGGTAACCAACTATAATCAGGTTGTATGGATCCAATGCTGTAAGCAACGAATCGTAGGAGTTTAATGACGATTCTGGATTAATACTAAACGGGGTTATAGAAGTGTACATCTCCAGCTGGTTGCGGAAAGCATCGCCCTTCCCCTTACCAACCTCAATGTAAGCAATTTTAAGGGTATCGAGCCTTAGGATTGGGATTAGCCTGCTCCCATTCAAAAGCGTAATTCCCTGCTCGGCAACCCTTCGTTTTATCAGCTCGGAGGTTACGGTGTTTAAATCCGAATTCAGATTCTTTAGTTCAATCGGTTTATAGGCCGAAAGTCCAGCTGCATATTTTGCAATAAGGATTTTTCGGCACTTACTGTTTACCTCATCCTCGGTAAAATTTCCTTTAGCAACCTCACCTAAAATATAATCAATTGACTCCTTTACCTTCTCGGGACAGGTTAGAAAATCGTTGCCCGCTTTGTATGCAAGCCAGTTCAAAATCACTGGTGCGTGAAAATCAGCAACACCCTTCATATTCAGGGCATCCGTAAATACTAACCCATTGAATTTCAGGCTATCCTTAAGGAATCCTTTGATTACCGAAGGCGATATGCTCGATGCCAGAGTTGTATCCTTCTCAAGCGCAGGAATGCGTAGGTGTGCAATCATAACCGATGCAACACCACCCCTAATAAGTTTTTTGAATGGGTAAAATTCAACGCTATCCAAACGTGCAATATTGTGATTTACTTTGGGCAAAGCTAGATGCGAATCGGCATCGGTATCGCCATGACCCGGGAAGTGCTTTGCACAGGCAATAATGCCATTATCCTGTAAACCCCTCATATACTCTACGCCGTAATCGGCAACCATTTGCCTGTTCTCACCAAACGAACGGCTGCTTATAACAGGGTTCAGCGGGTTATTGTTGATATCCACAACGGGTGCAAAATTGATATGAATTCCCATCCTCTTCATGTGCTGTGCAATATCCGATGCTACCTCGTACACCAGATGCTGGTTTGACGCTGCACCAAGCATCATCTGGCGGGGATACGAGAATGTGCTATCCAACCGCATACCCAGCCCCCACTCACCATCAATGGAAATAAGCATTGGAACTCTGGAAAGGGATTGGTAGTAATTGGTAAGCTTTGCCTGACGAACAGGACCACCCTGAAAGAAAATCAGACCACCAATTTTCTCGTTCTTAACCAAAGTAACAATCTCATCGATATGCTTCTGATCCTTATTGGAGTAAGCCGAAACCATAAACGATTGGGCAATCTTCTCCCTAAGCGTAAGCGATTTCATAAGCGAATCAACCCAAACACTCTGCCCAAGGGTATCAACCTTTGGTAATGCCGTTAATTGATTATTCGATGCTACAACCTGAGCCAATGCCATATACAGAATAGCCAGTAGAACAAAAAGTCGATTAAGCTTCATGGGAATTCGAGTAATTACAGTACCTAAAAATTGCCAAACAAATATAGCTTTCGGGTTTGAATAAAAAGTTTAATGAAGGGTTTTAGTGGAAATTTTTTATATTTGGGATGAAGATTATAAAAACACAAACTTTAGCAGTTACTCTAATTGATAACTGATTGTTATTAGGAGTATCACTTATGAGACATCCAAAATCTTAAAAGAATAGAATCATTGGATGATGGTTTATAAAAAAGAGTTTTAACTTTGATAAATAAACCTAAATAAAGTTTGGGTTATAAACGAGTTAGCACACATAAAAAAGACTCAATGGATAATTTGGTGATTTTAGGATAAACAATAAAATATTAGTTTTGTAACATGGATTATAGATTAGAAAATATTAATGATGCAGATTTTGAAAGGATGGTAAATACTATTTGCCAGAAAATTCTAGGTCCTGGGGTTGTTGTTTTTTCATCAGGGAAAGATGGCGGTCGTGACGGAAAATTTACGGGTACAGCTCAAAATTACCCTTCAACAAATGATAGTTGGAGTGGAAAATTTATAATCCAAGCAAAACATACTGAAAATCCTATTGCTTCATGTTCCGACAATGAATTCGAAAAAATTATTGATGATGAAATTATTAAAATCAAAAAATTAAAAGAAAATGGAGAAATTGATAATTATCTTCTGTTTACTAATCGCAAATATTCAGGAATTAAAGGAGAAAGATTAGTAAACAAAATTATAGACGACACCGGTATTGAAAATTGTGTAATAATTGGCAAAGAAACAATCAATAACAACTATTTGAATTCAAATAAGGACATAGTCAAACAGTTTAGATTAGATATAAATCATATCCAGTTTGACTTTTCTGATGATGAAATAAAAGACATTATTTTAGCCTTCAAGAGTCAACTTCCTGAAATTAAAACAGAAATTCAAGAGGAAGTTGACAAGCTGAAAAAGGATTTTACCCTAATTGATAAAAAAGAAAAAAATAAGAAGAACAAACTTAGTGAAGAATACTTTAAAGAATTTATTGTTGGTGAATCGTTAATGGATTTTGATAAAATAGAAAAATTCCTGAATAATCCATTGAATGAGGATTTAAAAGAGTATTATTATGACACAGCATACGAATTAAATCAGTTAATTTCATTAAAAAGAGATGATTTTGAATTGTTTGAGGAAATATTTGTATTTATTTACAAGTTGATTTGTGATGGTTCAATCCCACTTAAAGGGAGCAAAAGACATGTAATGGTTTTCCTACATTATATGTATTATGAATGTTTGATTGGGAAAAAAGCAAATAATGATTAAACCAGATAGACATATAAATCCTGACATATCAGTAATAAATGTTAGTGCATTTATTTTAAAACAATTAAATGCTTTTTATGACATTAATTATGATGATTTATTAAAAAAAGTCATAGATAATATGGGAACAGAAGCCAAAGAAAATTTTCCATATGCTTTGAATTTTCTTTATCTTTTAGGAAAACTTGAATATTTAGAAATAACAGATTCTTTTAAATACAATGCAACTAAGTAAACTATATTGCAACGATAAAGACTTCAAGAATATCACTTTTAATCTTAATGAATTAAATGTGATATTTGCTGATGTAAAGTCTGATTTAAAAGAGAAGAAAAATTCTCATGATTTAGGTAAAACAAAACTTGCGGAATTAATTGACTTCATGCTTTTAAAAAAGATAAATAAAAATCATTTTTTTCTTAAAATAAAAGAGAATGACAAATCTGTCTTCATTAATCATGAATTCTATTTAGAATTATTTTTAAACACTAATGAATACTTAACTATCAAGAGAAATATTGAGGATAATACAAAAATATCTTTTACACTGCAAAATCAAACAACAACAAATTATCTTCCTCCGCTAAATTGGGATTACAAAAATATTACCATCGATAAAGCTCGTGATATACTTTCTGATTACCTGTCATTTGATTTTTTTCACAATAAAGATTATAACTATCGAAAATCTATAAGTTATTCACTTCGTACACAGGATGATTTTAAGGATGTTTATAAGCTTAATAAATTTACTGGTGGAAAGGATATAGATTGGAAACCTTTTATGTTTGATTTACTTGGTTTTAAAGGAGAATTACTCAGATTAAAATATGACAATGATGCCAAAATAGAAGACATTAAGAGTTTAATTAGCTCTTATAAAAATGATTATTCAGTAAAAGTAGAACAGAGAGATGAAATAATTGCAGAAAGATCTATTTTAGAGAGCGAGTATAAGGAAGTAGAAGAGCAGATAGATAGATTTAATTTCTACAAGCAAGACAAATATCTCATAAAAGAAGGCATTGATGAAATTGAGAATAAAATATCAAATTTAAACTCAGATTCATACAAGTTAAACTATGAGCTTAACAAACTAAAGACTTCCATAAAAAATAATTTTTCTTTTGATATTAATAAGGTTAAAAAAGTCTTTGAGGAAACCTCAATTTATTTTTCAGAGCAATTAACTTCAGATTATGAAGATTTAATATCCTTCAATAAAAAGTTGACAACAGAAAGAAACAAACTTTTAAAATCAACAATTAAAGAAAAGGAAAAAGAACTTAAAGAAGTAAATTCAAAATTAGAAAATCTTCATCACGAGAGAGAATCTCTTTTAATTCATCTTACAGACAGTGATACTTTTACAAAATTTAAAAAATGTCAAAAAGACTTAGTTAAGGTAGAAGGTCAATTATTGAAGTTTCAAGAAAAAATTAATGCAATAGACTTAATTATTCAAAAAGAGAATGAAATAGAGTCGTTGCAAACTGATATAAAATCAACAATTAGTGAACTTAAGAAGATTCATCAATCAACAGATAAAAATCAAAAATATAGTGAAATAAGAACATTATTTTCAAAATTTTACAAACACATAATGGATGAGAATGCTGTTCTTTCATGGAATCCTAATACAAATAATAATGTTGATTTTATTCCACCAAAAGTAAAGTCTAAAATTGATGAGAATAAGGATACCGCAAAAGATGAGGGTAATACTTACATGAAATTGTTATGTGTTGCATTTGACCTATCCATTTTATGTGCATATAACAAAGAGTCTTATTTTAGGTTTGTATATCACGATGATGTTTTATCCCAGCAAGATAATGGGATAAAAATTAGGCTCTTAGAATTAATAAACGATATTACAAAAAAATATAAGATTCAGTATATACTCTCTGCAATAAAATCAGATTTACCTTTAGATATTTTAAATAAAATTCAAAACTTCAAGGAAAATGAAATTATCTTAAAACTTCATGATAAAGATATTTCTGGAACTTTGTTTGGATTTGAGTTTTAGAAATTTACGTGCTAACAACGGCCCCGCTCGTCGTAGATTAGCGAAACGTAATCTACGTCGTAACTAAACAGCGGTCTCTGATTGCACAATCCGCTAGCGCGGATTTATTACCGAAGGATACCTAATAGGTGGAGGGGGGTACTTCGGAGGTACCCCCCTCCACCTCCAAACCCCGGTTGCTTATCGATTGGATAAGAAATCTTACCAAAATGACAGGATTGCTTATCGTTTCGGTAGGATAATGTGTCGAAATGACAGGCTGCCTTATCAAAACGATGGGTTATCTTATCCAAACGATAAGTGATCTTATTAAAACGATAAGCGATCTTATCAAAACGAGAGGTTATCTTATCAAATGGATAAGCAATCGTATTAAATAGACAAACAATCGTATAAAAAGATTGGAAGTGGAATTAAAAAAATGTAGAGTCCTCGTTAAGCCGAGGCTTACGCCTCTGCTTTTCCATTCTTAATGGCTTTGCCTAGATAAACAGGGTAATCTTTAGCTTAATACTATAGTTGATTCAAGATTATTAAACTCTAGCAGGACCTTCGGACTCTGCTAGGTTAACCGTATTGGTTGACCTTCCAGATTCGTAAGAACTGGAAGAGTCAATAGTAACCCCCCGCTCATCGTAGATTGCTTTCAGCGAACTCGCAATGAACGCTCGGTTAGCGAAGCGTATCTACGTCGTAATTAAATAGCTGTCTTTGACCGCATAAATACCTTTATAAATCCCTGTTAAGCTGAGGTTTCCGCCTCAGCTTTTCTATTCTTAAAGGCTTTGCCTGCATATTACTAAAGAAACGTCAGCTCGATGAAAGGTGTCATTGGCTCCGAAGAACTAGCTCCGCCTTAAGGGTATGTAAAAACTAGATTGGTTTGAATGATTCAAAAATTACTACTATCTTTGATTACATATGGAGTTGATGCTTTGCTCCTTATTTTTTGTCATTATTATTTGACCATTATATGTATGATATATCTTACTCACAAAACATTAATTGATTTGCAATTATTTAATTTAATAGCCTTTAAAACAATGAAAAAGAATTTAGTTTATGCATTACTACTCGTAGCAATAGGCTTTGCCTCATGCAAAAAAGAAAACGAGAATGAATCTCAAGGAACCATTCAGTTTGGATTAAGTAAGTCACAACAGAAGTTGAAATTTGAAAGCAAAGCAGTTAATGAAACACCATCAACTATTCTTATATCTATTACCGATTCAAAAGGTAAAGTGATTCTTGAATCAAAAGAAATAGTTCTCTTTAACATGAATGGTAGCTATTTGAGCGAGCCATTACCCTTAATTGCTGGCAATTATAGTATCAGCAAATTTATAGTTCTTAATAGTTCCGATTCTGCTATTTTTGCTACTCCTTTAAAGAATTCTAAGTTTGCATATTTAGTTAATAATCCACTTCCAATTGAATTTAGTATTAGCAAAGACAACATAACCAAAATAGTTCCTGAGGTAATTTCTGTTGAAGGTGCAAGTTTTGAGGATTTTGGTTACGATAGTTTTAGTTTCGATGTTGTAAAAACTTTTAACTTCTTAACAACCGTTATGGTTTATAATGAAAGTGTTAAGAATTGGGAACTAACTTCAGCCAATATCTCCATTAAAAATGCAAACAATACAGTTGCCTATAGCGGTGTACTTGCTGCTATTACCAACCAAATTACATTGCGCGACAACTCCACCAGTTTTTCTATAGCTGTTAGCAAAGATGGATATCAAACTTATTATACTAACATTTCTGCCAATGAGTTAAAACTTTTTTATAGGAGTGAAGATAAAGGGCCTCTTATTATCAGACTTTTATCCGAATCTACTACAGTTACCGATATTGATGGCAACGTATACCATACCGTGAAAATTGGAAGTCAGGTTTGGATGGTTGAAAATTTGAGAGTTACAAAATATAATGATGGATCAAGTATTCCAAATGTAACTGATAATTCCTGGTTATCCTTAACAACGGGGGCATATTGCTGGTACAATAATGACCAAACATTTATGAACCCTTACGGAGCTATGTATAATTGGTATGCAGTGAATACTGGAAAATTGGCTCCAATAGGTTGGCATGTTCCAACATTAGCAGAATGGAATACATTATCATCTTATGTGGGAGGAGCATGTGGTGCTTTGAAAGAGATAGGTCTTACACATTGGTTTTCGCCCAATGGTGATGCAACAAATGGAACTGGATTTACAGCTGTTCCTAGTGGCTCGCGCGTGAACGTTTTTGTGAATATGGGTTATTTCTCACAATGGTGGAGTGCAACTCAATTAAACAGTACTTCAAGCTATGAATGGACTTTGAGATACAATGATGGAGCTCATTTTTACTCTGACAATGGTAAAGCTGTAGGAGATGCAGTTCGTTGTATTAAGGATTAAATTACCAACTAAATAATTTGAAAGTTTTCAAAATTAAGCTGAGATTCTCATCTCAGCTTTTTTATTCTTGTAGACTTTGCCTGTATGATAGCTTTGTTGTATCTATATATTCAAATGTTGATGAAAAAAACTGCTGTATCCACAAACAATTGTATCTACTTAATTAGATTTTCATTAAGTGTTTTTATCATTTATGAAATTTGCTTTTGAATAAATATTGTTGTAATTTTATAAAATAATGTCAAACATAACTAAGTTCTTAACTCATTTTGTTAGTAATAAATCATTGTTAAATGATTAATTAAAATGTAGTAAATTCATATGGGACTTAAAATAAATTGGAAGTTTATGAAAGAATTCAAAGAATTCATTTGCTCTAAATCGGGTCTTATTACATACCTTATAATAGTTACTTTGTTTCTACTAACCACAATTTTCTATTCTTGGCCTAATGACACTTACTTTACTCAGGGAAAAAAGAGTGTTGACAGTTTATTTGTGATTACTGATACTGTTGCAAAAATTCATATTGAAGGAAAATTCAAACCAGAAATATCAAGTGTACTTAAAGACACATCAAAACTGAGTTTAAAAATTACTAAACCAAACAAATCAGTTAATGAAACATCTATAACTTTTCTTCCTTCAGAAAATCCTATACCTGGAAGCTCGCTACTATTGTTAATAATCTTAATTGGTGCTCTTGGTTCAAGTTTACATGGGATCGTCTCAATTTCCTATCATATTGGAAACGGAAAATTCTCTACTACTTGGTCAACATGGTATTTATTGAGACCTTTTGCTGGAGGTGTCCTTTCATTGGTTTTCTACCTTGTTATTAGAGCAGGTTTTTATAAAGAATTTCACAATGCAAATTTTTACACAATCCTTGCATTATCTGGCCTAGTTGGCATGTTTTCAAAGCAAGCACTGAATAAGCTAAGTGAACTATTTGATTTTATATTTAAAAGCGATAAAGAAAAAGAAATAAACTTAAACCCGACCCCATATATTATAAATATTTCAGCCCAATCCATTTCTAAATCAAAAGATTTCAGCGAGCTTATATTTAATGGAAGTGACTTTATTGTTGACTCGCAAGTACGTTTCAATAACAAGGATTATAAACCCGAATTCGTTAGTTCAAAACAACTTAAACTTATAATCAAAAAAGATGATTTGATGAATATCAATTTACCAACTTTACGAATAGCTGTATTTAATCCTCCTCCAGAAGGTGGTTTATCTAATCAAATAGATGTTACACTTACACCATAGCTCTTTATAAAACAAATATGCTCTCGCTCGTCGTAGTTTTCTTTCATTGAACTTGCAAACTCAGTTCGTCTAGAGGTTAATGAAGATCGCTTTGCCAAGTTATATAAAGTCTAAAATTAAATAATACATATTTCTGAGTTTAACTCTGTCAGGGTTTTGAACCCTGACAGAGTTTTGTAGTGATACTTAATAGACATTATATACTAATCACACAATCCCTTATTAAACATCTCCCTATTAGATGTGAGGCTCCCGCTTCAGTTTTTCTATTCTTGAAGGCTTTTCTCAGAATTTGATTTGCTAAATACTCTTTGGTTAATGGCCTATCCACACTAAGATGTTTTGGATTTGAATGAAAATCATAACAATAGGTCAAAGTGGAATATTTCTATATCCCTATTTATTTCCTAAATAGAATAATAATTAGCAATAGACTCAGAAACCACTACAATTCAGAAAACAAGGAGAAAATATATCTACAGAGCACACAAAATATATTTTGAAACATATTGCTATTTTACTAGTCATTAATAAATATTATTTTATATTTAAAATACATATCTATATTATTTTTATATAAATATCTTATATTTAGTTCAATAAATAAATATATTTTCAATTAAATATATGCAATATCTTATGAAATATATTAGTACACTTTATTTACATTTTATTACTATTCCCTTCAATTCATATTAGAATTATTAACTTAAAATTAAGTTTTATGCCAGGTCCAGCTATTCATCACATTATTGCAAAAGAAATTGCAAATGAGTTGAAAACTAAATTAGACCCATCCTATCATCCATTTTTAGATCGATTGAGTGGGGATTTTGCTTCAGCTTTTTATCTTGGGTCTCAGGGCCCTGATTTTTTGTTTTTTAACACAAAGGACATTGATCCTACCCTTAAGAGGTTAATTGATATGTACCTTGATATCACTGATTTTATTGAAGATTTCAAGGCACAACTATTAGCAATTATTCCTCAAGAATTAAAAGATGCAGTTGCTACTCTCGAGGAAGTCTATGAAGATGTTGAAGCAAGATCTTCTACTCTCACAGAAATTTCTCAACTACTTACAGAAGCTAAAAACTTGATTTCTTTGCTTACAGCCACTTTGACGGCAAAAATCGAACAATTCATCCTGGATAATGTAGAGGTTTTTGAATTACTTAAGCATCCTATTCAGGATGGTCAGGATTTCAAAGATTGGTGGTGGTTTGATGTTTTGCATTATCGCCGAACAGGACAATATGCTCAAACATTACTTAAGAATTCAGCTCCAGGAACAATTGAACATGCTTATGCTTTAGGATATCTAACCCATTACGCGGCTGATATCGTTGGCCATCCATTTGTAAATATAATTTCCGGTGGACCTTATCGAACTCACCCAAAACGCCATAAATTAGTGGAGAACCACGAAGATGTAATGGCTTTTAAAGAATACACAGGGGGAGTTGAGTTTGTTCAAAGTAAACTTGGGGAGGATTATATTATAAATGGTGACGAAAGACATCTTCCCGGAAATTTAAATAACTTCGTTCTTGATTCTCTCAAAAAAGTTTATTTTGAATCTGGCAATTCGTTATATGGAAAAGAAATGAATAACGATGATCTGAATGATGCATACAGACTCTGGTTAATGTGGTTTAGAAAATCAACCAATACACTCGATCTTCCAAAACCTGAACCCTATTCTTTCAGCGCAGAAATGGAAGAGGTCTGGAATACATTTGTAGATAATCTAGAAGATCTTGGAGGTTCAATTGCGGATGGATTCAGCGGTGATGGTGGAATTCTTGGGGTTTTAAAAGCAATAGGACTTGCAATAATATCTCCTTTTCTTGCTGCCGCTGCAGCAATAGATGCAGTTATTGGAGCAATTGCTACTTTAGGTGCTGCACCTATTAGATTTATGATATCACTGGCTTATGAAGAACTTTATAATTCTTACATGAACCTTCACCAAGCAATAGTATTGAATGGATTTGGATTCCCATTTAATTCCCAATTGCCACATTATCTAATAAAACATCTTTATGATTCAGGAACAAATGATACATTAGGGCATAACGCTTCAACTCTATATAATTTTTTCCCTACCAGGAAGTTTAAACCAGTTGGAATGGAATGTGAGTGTCATTTAATTTACCCAATGCCTCCTCTCGCTACCCTTGAATTAGACAAAACTGCGGGTGCTCCTAAATCATATTACGGCATGAACTTGAAGCGGTATATTTTTGGTCCTATTAAATTTGACAGAGAAAGATATGAATTCCTGAAAAAATTCATTGAAAAAACAGGAGTCGATCATGAAGTAACAACCAATGAAAAATATAACCGTCTTTATGAAATGGGAATCCTAGATGCTTTTGGCTCTGCAATTGATTTCGGGTGCATCCTTTACCAAGATTTTCTTGATGGTAAATCATTAGCCGATTTCAATCTTGATGCCGACAGAGGAATTGGATTTAAAGCATGGCGCAAAGTTGCTGTTTATGCAGATGTAAATAACGAAAACAAACCGCATGTTGCGGTTACTACTGATAATAATGTTCTTAACATACAAACAGATATTATTGACCCTAGCTCCAAAATATTATGAAAGCAATAGAATTAATCAGAAAACTACAAGCTGACAAAAAAATGTCCATGGACAGGTTTCATAAGGATCCTGCAAACAGAAAAGCCTTTGAGAACAAGGATGATAAACCTGAGGAATTCAAAGATAAAACCATGTTGTACATCCGTTCTACCACTACCGACAATGGTAGTCGTCCTCTACCTGCAAACACTGTATTCTGGAATAGCCCTGACATTGAACTATTCAACTCTTCAGGCACGCTGATTCCTACAAATGAACTTGCACTTAACCAAAATCACACAATCACAGTTTTAGTCCATAATGATGGGGATATGTCATGCAATTCATGTGTAGTGGATCTCTTTATTTGCAATCCTTCCATTGGATTTGACAGACCTCATGCAACACAGATTGGGATAACCACCTTGAGTATCCTAGGACATAATACTGCAACTGCAAGTTTTAATTTTACACCAACCAATAGTAATCTCGGACACCAGTGTTTATTTGCAAGAGCCTACAGCTATATAAACGCCGATATGCCGAATTCGGCCGATCAGTTTAATCCAACAATTGATAGGCATGTTGCACAGCAAAATCTTAGTATTGTCAATCAGGGTGCAACTTTTGAATTTATGGTTTTTACACCAATGCAAATGAAGCAGCAAACTTTTACTTTAAAACTCACACAAAACAAAAATGCTGTTAATAAAAAACCGATAAATGCATTAGCAAATCTTGTTACAATAAACAAAGATATTAAAGTAAACCGATTCTTGTTTTTGAATAATATTGGAACTGCAAACAATTTAAACATCATTCAAAACAAAATCAATACAGTAACACAAAAAAGCTATTTTGTCCAGCTGTTACTTTATATTCTTTCATTAATTTTCAAGAAAAGTATTGATACCACACGTTTTGAAGCTATGAAATCTATCAATACTAATACTTGGACAAAAGAGTTCAAAGGCGGTGCTAATAAAGTAACAATGCAAATTCCGTTTATGTTTTTGCGTAAAAACAATGCCACCCAATTTGAGATTGAAATGATAAATGAAAAGACTGGGTTAAGCATTGGAGGTCTTACAATTATTGTAAAAGGATAGCATATAATATAGTTTAATAAGTAATTAATCCATTAAAAGCTGAGGTTTCCGCCTCAGCTTTTATATTACTAAAGGCTTTGCTTGCATGATACTCAAAACTAATTTTCTGAATCCCAATTGGTCTGTTGCAAAACCGC
Organism: Bacteroidales bacterium; assembly: GCA_013141385.1. Classification (NCBI taxonomy): domain Bacteria; kingdom Pseudomonadati; phylum Bacteroidota; class Bacteroidia; order Bacteroidales; species Bacteroidales bacterium. The sequence goes on from JABFRB010000040.1 coordinate 57,829, forward strand.
ATGTGCAGAATTCAGGTTTGAATAAATACTCAAATACAGGTTTTAATGGAAAATTTCTATCTTTTGATACGGTACTATATTTTGTAAATAGTTAACCAATTCGCAATAGGCCCAGAAACAATAGGGGTTCTGTAATTCAAAAAACTAGGGAATGCGTTTCTTAAAGAATATACAAAATATATTTTGAAACATATTTGCTATTTATTTATTCGCTAATAAATATTTTTATATTTTTGAAATACATATCGATACTATTTTTATATTATTATCCTATATAAAGGATGATAGTTAAAGTATATTTGATTAATAACAAATTACAATATTTTATGAATATTATAGTACAATATACTTGTTGATTATTAACTTATACTCCTATTCCCTGTTAAGCTGAAGCTCCCGCCTCAGCTTTTCTATTCTTTAAGGCTTTATCCAACTGACGAGGATTTGCTACCGATCAAAGGGAGTTTAGACAAATTAATATGTTATAGAATTAACAGTAAAGAACATTTAAAAGCAAACAAAAAGATAAACTTAACCGTAATAGAACTGAACTAATCAGAAAAAATAAAATAATTTTCCTTTGATATAAAACCTTAACCAAAAAGCACAAAATAAAGCATAACGAGTCGACTTTTCGTTTAGCAAAGTAGGCTGTTTAAGCAGTTTTAAGGCAAGGCGGATTAAAAATTTGATAAAATATGAACTATCAGGATAAAAATAAAGAAGAATTAATAAATGAACTACAGGAATTGCAACAGAAGTACAATTTATTAAAGGAATCATACGATACTGATATCAATGAGCACAAACAAACGGTGGAGGCACTGCAGGAAAGCGAAGAGAAATTTAGGCTTTTGATTACAAATATCATGGATGTGGTCTACAGCGTTGATGTTGCAACAAAAGAATTCAAATACTTAAGCCCTACTTTTGAAAGAATTACTGGCTTTTCGCTCAATGATATCAAAGAGATGGGTGGAAGACATGCATTTTTAATTAAAGTTGTAACCGAAGAAAAGGTCACAGAGTGGGATAATATTCTTAAACAATTAGCTGAATATCATTCCAATACTGATTTCACACATGAAACGTGGTGGTTATGTAAGGATGGATCTTACAAATGTTTACAGGATCACTGGATACCAATATACATAAATGGTAAACTGGTTTCTACAGATGGCGTACTAATTGATATTACCGAGCGCAAGCAAGCAGAAGAAGAGTTGCGAAAGAGCGAAGAACGATTTAAGCAATTAGCTGAAATATTCCCTGAAGTTATCTTCGAATGCGACAATCAAGGGAATGTTACCTACTCGAATGAAAATGGTTTTAAAAAATTTGGTTATTCAAAGGATGATTTAGCAAAAGGCATTAATATCATTGACGTGATTATTCCAGAAGACGGGGAACGAGTAATGGCCCGAATGCAAAAAAGAACTGCTAGAGCAATAGGCGGCTATACTGAATTTAAGCCGTTACGTAAAAATGGTAGTTCGTTCCATGCCATAGCATTTTCTGCTCCAATTATTCAAAATCATAAGGTAGTCGGTTTTAGAGGGTTTTTGCTTGATATCACCGAACGTAAGCAATTTGAGGAAAAAATCAAGGAGAGTGAACAGCGTTATCGAATCCTATTCGAGACATCACCTACCGGAATTATGTTGTTAGATGAAAATGGAATTATACTTGAAGCTAATGACATACTCTCAAAAATCACATTTTACACTCAGGAAGAGCTTATAGGAAGGGATGTGCGAATGCTTGTTCCACCTGATTTAAACCATCATGCCGAAGAAAGTATCAAGCGAATTCTTGCTGGGGAAACGCTGGAGCAAGAAGTCTTAAATAGAAGGAAGGATGGTACATTTTGCTACTTATCGTTAAGAGAGAAGGCTATTATGCTACCAAATGGGCAAAGAGGGATTTTATCCGCCTTAAACGATACCACTGAGCGCAAAAAAGCTGAAGATGCACTCCAGAAGAGCGAGGAGATGTTTAGGCTTCTGATCACAAATATCAGAGATGTGGTTTATAGCGTTGATGTTGAAACAAAAGAATTCAATTACCTAAGTCCTACTTTCGAAAGAATTACTGGCTATTCACTCGAAGACATCAAGGAGATGGGTGGAAGGCAAGCCTTTTTAACTAAAGTTGTAACTGAAGCAAAGTTTGCGGAGTGGGATAATTTTCTTAAATATTTGGCCGAATATCAATTAGATACTGATTTCACACATGAAACATGGTGGCTCTGTAAGGATGGATCTTACAAATGTTTACAGGATCGATGGACACCAATTTACATAAATGGAAAACTGGTTTCTACAGATGGTGTTCTTATTGACATCACTGAGCATAAACATTTTGAGGAAAAACTCAGAGAGAGTGAACTGCGTTATAGAACTCTCTTCGAAACTTCACCTACTGGAATAACATTGATAGATGAAAATGGAATTATACTCGAAGCCAATGATATTATCTCAAAAATTACATTTTACACTCAGGAAGAGTTGATAGGAAGCAATGTGCGAATGTTTGTTCCACCTGACTTAGATCACGATGCCGAAGTAAGTATAAGGAGGATTCTTGCTGGGGAAACTCTTGAGCAAGAAGTCTTAAATCGAAGGAAAGATGGTACAATTTGTAACTTGTTATTGAGAGAGAAAACTATTCTATTACCAAACGGACAACGCGGGATTTTATCTGTTTACAACGATATCACCGAGCGCAAAAAAGCCCAAGAAGCTTTGCAGCAGAGTGAAGAACGATTTAAGCAATTAGCTGAAATATTTCCTGAAGTTATTTTTGAATGTGACACACAAGGGAAAATTACATACACAAATGAAAATGGATTTAAAAAACTTGGTTATTCATTTGAGGATTTAGAAAAAGGTACTAATATCATTAGTGTGATTCTTCCAGAAGATAGGGAACGAGTTATGGCTCAAATGCAAAAAAGAATTGAAAAAGTAGTAGGTGGTTATACCGAGTTTAAGCCATTATGTAAGAATGGGAACTCATTCGATGCAATAGCTTTTTCTGCTCCAATTGTTCAAAATCAAGAGGTTGTCGGGATACGAGGTTTTATGCTTGATATCACCGAACGTAAGCAATTTGAGGAAAAAATCAAAGAGAGTGAACAACGTTATAGAACCCTCTTCGAGACTTCACCTACTGGAATTATCTTGTTAGATGAAAACGGGATTATTCTCGAAGCTAATGATATAATCACAAAACACACACTTTACACTCAGGAAGAACTTGTTGGAAGCGATGTGCGAATATTCGTTTCATCTGATAAAAGCTACGTGGTTGACGAAAATATCAAACGAATTCTTGCTGGAGAAACTCTATCGAAGGAAGTCATAAATCGGAGGAAAGATGGTACATTTTGCGACTTTTCATTAAGAGAGAAGGCTGTTATGCTACCAAACGGGCAACGAGGGATTCTATCGCTTTACAATGATATTACTGAACGCAAGCTGGTGGAGAGAAAACTACAGGAAAGCGAAGAGCAGTTCAAAAATCTAGCAGAACTAGTACCACAACCAATATGGGAAACAGATTTAGATGCAAATTTCACATACACAAACCATGCTGGTAAAGAACTTTTTGGGTATAGTCACAATGACCTAGAAAGAGGCCTAAAAATCCTTGACCTGATAGCCCTCGAAGATAGGCAAAGAATTCTCAAAAATTTCTTACGAAAACTTGAAGGAAATCAATTTGAGGAACATGAATATGTAGGGTTGAAAAAAGATGGTACCAAGTTTCCTGTTTTAGTGTACAGCTCTCCCATTATAAGGAATGGAAAGCAAACAGGAATAAGAGGAATTCTCTTAGATATCACTCAAATAAAGCAGGCGGAAACAGAAATCAAATTAATAAACGAAGAACTTTCGAAAACAAATGCCGAAAAAGATAAATTCTTCTCCATTATTGCTCACGATTTAAAAAGTCACTTCAATGCTATTGTTGGCTTTAGCCAAATTCTTGCCAAACATGTAAAGGAAAAAAACTTTGATGATATGGATGAGTATGCCAAAATCATCGTACAATCATCTCATAATGCAATGGAATTGCTGAAAAACCTGATGGAATGGACACAATCACAAACTGGCAGGATGAATTTTAATCCGGAGCATTTTGACATGGCTAATCTTATCAATGAAATAGCACTTTTATTCAATGATGTTGCCAAACAAAAATCAATAGCCATTTCTAAGAGCGTCCTTACAACCGAACCTGTTTATGCTGATAAAGCTATGACTAGTACAATACTTAGAAACCTAATTTCAAATGCATTAAAATTTACTCCACGAGGTGGTTGTGTAATCATTGGCACTCAACAGATAGAAAATAGTACGATTGAAGTTTCTGTAAAAGATACAGGAATTGGCATGAACCAAGATATGATTGGGAATCTATTCCGACTTGATGTAAACACCAGCCGACCAAGCACCGATGGTGAAATCAGTACAGGTTTGGGATTACTTCTATGCAATGAGTTTGTTAAAAAACATGGAGGAACAATTCAGGTTGCAAGCGATGAAGGAAAGGGAAGTGAATTCAAATTTACTTTGCCAATTAGCAATTGGAGCAATATTATCAAATTACCATATACCAATCGAGTTCTAAGACATGAGCAAACAAATTAGTGTATTTTATAAGGTTGTTGCTACCAAACAATAACCGATGGCGATTTTTATAACGAATATTTAAATCTTGAAAGTTCAGCTGAGGCTCCCGCCTCAGTTTTTTCTATTTCTAAAGGTTTTGTATGAATAATACTCAAAATCGCTTTCGCTGAACTCCCTTTGGTCAGTTACCCAATCACTCTAGCAGGTAGTTTTATTAATTTCAGTGAAAGTGATTAAAAAATTATGAAATTTTTCAAACAAAAAGACGCCATTTAGGGTTAATTTTATACAAAATTTTTTGTTTTTAAAAAATGTTATACATTTACTTCTAGGTACAGTGCACATGTAGTTTTAAATATGGGTCGATGACAGAAAAGCAAGGTCTTCGCTCGCAGCAATGCATAATAACGGTGTATGCAATCGCCCATCTGAATAAGGCATGTGGGTTAGTAATCTCAAACAGATTATCTTTTTCAACCTCGCCAAAGGCAATTCCTCAGCACTCTAGACATTGAAACATTACGTGTAATTTTAAAAATATTCGCTATGAAGAGTGATTTAAATCACCTGACAGAAAGAATCAAAGAACTTGAGAATGAAAACTCAATTCTGAGGGCACAGAATATTGAGATTAATAAAGCAAAAGAGTTGTATTTGAAAATATTTGAGGATTTTCCTGCCTTAATTTGGCGTGCTCGGTTAGATAAGTTGTGCGATTATTTCAATAGAACCTGGCTTGAATTTACGGGTAGAACAATGGAACAAGAATTTGGAAATGGTTGGGCTGAAGGTGTACATCCCGATGATTTTGATTTTTGTTTGCAAACATATGTGGCAGCATTTGATAAAAGAGAATCCTTTCTGATGGAATATAGAATGAAAAACAAACATGAGGAATATCGTTGGATAAGGGATTTTGGACGACCATTTTACGATTTAGATAATTCATTTTTAGGCTATATTGGTTCCTGTTATGATATCACAGAAATTAAACAAACGGAATTAATTATTAATCAAAAGAATAAGGAACTAGAAAAACTCAATGCGGATAAGGATATTTTTATGTCAATTCTTGCTCACGATTTAAAAGGTCCGTTTAATTCCATATTGGGTTATTTAGGATTACTAACAGAAAATATTCACATATCAGACATCGATGATATCGAAAAGCAATTGAACATTATTAATAATTCAGCACTAAGCGTTTATAATTTACTGGAAGCCATTTTAATGTGGATAAATTCAGAATCGGGAAGAATACCATTCGAACCACAAAAATTAAACATTAAAACTGTTTGTTTAGATATTCTTGAAACTCTTAAACCATACGCAAATGCAAAAACCATAGCAATTGATTATTTTGGGGAAGAAAACCTAGCTGTTTTTGCTGATCTTAATATGCTTAGAACAATATTAAGAAACCTTATTTCAAATGCTATAAAATTCACAAATAACGGTGGTATAGTTACCATTAATGCACAAAAAATGGAATCAGATATTATAATTTCGGTTTCAGATAATGGGATCGGAATATCGCCAGAAATACAAAATAAACTATTTAAAATTTCGCAAATACATACATCCAGAGGAACTGCCGATGAGAGTGGAACAGGTTTAGGTCTCTTACTTTGTAATGAATTTGTAAATAAAAACGGCGGGAACATATGGGTAGAAAGCGAATTAGGTAAAGGCAGCACTTTTAAATTTACAGTACCAATTTATTTGGATAAAGAACAATAAAAAAACACGACAAATTGAACCTGTTAAGATGAGACTCCAACCTCAACTTTTCTATTCTTGAGGGCTTTACCTACCCAATACTTCAAAAAGGGAAAAGTTCAACAATAACTTTACCCAAGGCAATTACTTTTCAGTTGAACCTTTTTAAGGAACGATTTGTTTTGATATCAACATCAAAAAATATGATTACACAAAAAGATAAACTTTGCGATGTTTTAAGTCGGAATATCAACCTACTACCAATTGTATTTAGGTTTGGAATCAGCAGTAATTTTGGGCAGGAAACAATTGAGATGATTTGCTCAAAAAGAGCAATGAATTTAGAATTCTTCCTTTCGGTTATAAATACCTACAATTCGAACGATTATTTCCCAAATATCGATACAATTGATCTTAATCTGCTAATCGATTTTCTTACAAAAACACATAATTATCATAAGGGAGTTACAATACCTCGCCTCCAAGGGCTGTTAAATGAGCTAAAAAGAAAACTCCCCGATGCTAAATTATCTCATACACTTGAAAAATACTTTAATGAATACGTCGAAAAACTTTTAAAACATATAAACTTTGAAGAGGATAATATCTTTCCGCTTGTTGCAAAATCGAACTATTTAGAAGTTCGTGATGGGCAAAAATTATCATCCAATAATCTCAAGAAATTATTCAACCAGCACACCAATGTTGAAACCGAGCTAAGCGATTTAATTGTGGTTATTATACAACATATTCCTGCAAATTCCGACGAGCAACTTTTTTTCGAAATACTACACACCCTCTCCCATTTTGAATTGGAACAAATTGATCATGCCCGGTTTGAGGACAAGATACTTGTTCCAAGGCTTCTTAAACTCCTAACTTAGGAGGGTAATTCGAATGACCTTTAAAAGTTGCATTATAATCCACCAATCACCCATAGTTCAGAGTGGTTTAATCTCAATTCTGCAATCGTATAATGTGGAGATTCGCGAAACCCTACTGGATTGTCCTGATTGTAAATTGATAAAGGAATGGTTTGGTTTTATTGTTCTTATCGATACAAAACATTGGAATTTTATTCAGAAACACAAAAAATATCTTTTGAAAGGAGACAATTCGATTATTGGTATAGATTTTACCGAACAACCTATGGCAGATTTTACCCCTTTTAACGAAGTTATTCTTAAAACCGATAGTCAAAACTCCGTTCACGGCAAACTGAAAAGATATATTGAAAAATCAACAGAAATAAATTTAGAACATCAACTATCGTCCAGAGAACTTGATGTGTTAAAATTAGTAGCACAGGGAAATAGCAACAAACTTATCGCCGAAAAACTTTTTATTAGCATCCACACAGTAATCACCCACAGGAAACATATAACCAGCAAACTCGGAATTAAATCCATTTCAGGGCTAACTCTCTATGCAGTAATCAATAACATGGTTGATTAGTCTTACTAAAATACCAACTAATAGGGATTGTTGACCCACTACATTAGGGGTTACTTTGCATTCAAACAAAACTAAAATTAGCTATGAATGCAAAAAACTTATTTTCAAAGAACATCGTTCTTCTTATTTTTCTAGGTACATCACTGTTATCGAGTGCACAGGATAGAATTTTTACGTACACTTATCAAAGTATAGTTCTAAATAAGGGACAACGGGAGCTGGAGGTATGGAATACTCTTCGTACAGGCAGGGATGATTTTTATGCTCGATTAGATAATCGAACTGAGTTTGAGATTGGTTTAGGCAAAAGTTTACAAACTGCATTTTACCTTAATCTCACATCAAAAACAAAAACGGTTGAAGATCTAGGTGTAAAATCAATAAGTACTGAAAATGAGATTAGCTTCTCAAACGAATTTAAATTGAAACTTATGGATCCTGTAGCGAATCCTTTCGGATTGGCTCTATATGGGGAGTATGGTATTGGTACTAACGAACTTGAATTGGAGGGCAAGCTAATTCTCGATAAAAAGTTTAACAACCTAACCGTTGCAACAAATGTTGTTCTCGAAACTGAATTTGCACCTGAGTATGTTAATAACAAGCTAAATTGGGTGAAGGAAAACAAGTTAGAATACTATTTATCTTTTGGTTATTCATTAAACCCCAAATTAAATCTTACCCTTGAAAGTGCTTTTAAAAATGTATATGTTGATAAGGAACTCGAACATAGCGCTCTCTTCTCCGGCTTGGGTTTCTCTTATATCAATGATAATTTTTGGGTAAATTTTACGGTTATGCCTCAACTATTATCGCTTAAGGGCGAAACCAACAGTTTGTTAAATCTAAATGAGTATGAAAAATTTCAAATTAGACTCCTTTTCTCATATGCTTTTTAAAAGAAAAACAGCAATTATTTGCCTTACAGTTGCACTAACAGGGTTAATTATTGCATGTGGCACAGCATTATATATTCCAACTGAAGGTCAGATAACATCAAGTGTTAGTATTAAAGACTTACTTGATGGTAGAGCTTTGTATATAAACAAATGCGGTAATTGTCATTCTTTGGTTGTACCTGAAAAGCACACCACAAAAGATTGGAATATTTGGGTTAGCAAGATGGAAACCAAGGCTAAAATCACACCAAGGGAAAAGGAATTGATTTTAGGATATTGAGGTGTTTATTTAAATACTATTATTAGATTTGCATTCTAACCATAGAACGCATGAAGTTTACAGGGGAAAACATAATAGAATTTTCAGGCAGGTTTAAAGACGACTTTTCGTGCTTGGAGT